>JAFGTZ010000328.1 GCA_016938795.1 Chromatiaceae bacterium
CCCCCTCAGCCAAGGCACTCATCAGCCAAGTCCGAAGCTCGGCTTGTCGGGGCGGCGGCAGGCGCTCGATGCGCGCCTTGATTTCATCGACAGTCATCTGATCGAGATGCGCCGTGAGCGCTGCGATGATGGGGGCAAGCGCCGCCTGCTCCTTGGCACCCAGCATGACGGGCGGTTGGCGGGCGGTCTTCAGCCACTGCTCGGTTGCGGCCTGGTCGAGCCCCTCAATGGGGCCGAGTTCGAGCAAGGGCTGCATCCAGGCCTGAAGACGCTCATGGCGCACGCGCTCCTCCAGTTGTTTGCGATGCATGGCCAGGGCGGCGCGCAGCTGTTCGGTCCGTGCGCGATCGGCTGCGGCCAGATAGGCGGGCGGCTCGGCCAATTCGCGCTCGGTGCGCTGGCACTCATCAAGCCCAAGCGCTACGATTTGACGCGGATCGAGCCAGCGGCGCTCAATCCAGTCCGCCGAGCGCGCCTGGGCCGCAGCAAGACGCTTCTGCATCAGGCCGCCATAGAGGGCGTTCAGATCCCAGGCCGGGTCGATGTCGCGTTCGTCAAGAGAGGCTCTGAGTGCGCCGAGCTGGCGCGTGACTTGATGATCGAGTAATTCAGCCAGCCGCTCGGGATCCCAGTCGCCTGTTTCCCACGCCGCCAGATCCGACAGGATCCGCTCCAGCTGACTCCTCAGCTCGCTCACCTCGCGCTCGTCGCGGGTGCCAACAAAGAGCTGATGTAGGTGCGCTGCGCGCGCCAAGGCATCGTGCAGCGCCTCCTCCGATTCCAGCCGCGCCTCATAGAGCGCGCCAAGCTGTGCGCGCTGACGCTCAAGCTGAGCGCGCAGCCGCTGCTCGCGCTGTCGGATGGCGCCGATGCGCGCCTGAATCTCCTGAGCGGACAAGACATCGCGCGCCTGTTCAACCGCCTCGATGAGGCGTTCGCCCTGCTCGATCCCATCGAGCAGCTCGCGCACTGGGGTGGAATCGGAAGGCTCGGGCTGGCGCGGATAGTCATCGCTTTGCGCCAGGGTCAAGCCAAAATGCTGGCGCTTCTCGACCTGTGCGATCGAGCGCCGCGCCTGCTCCTCCAGGGCGCGCGCCTCGGTCTCCAGCCCCAGCCCCCTGAGGCTGGCCACCGCCTTCTCCATGCGGTGACGAAAGGCGCTGACATCGGTTGCCTGATGACAGCCCTGACGCGGGATCCAGTCATGAATCCGCGTCACAATCATTTGCTGCAAGGGGCGCAGCAGCGCCTGGCAGGCCGCTGGTGCGCTCGCCGACCAGAGCGTGGCGTCCTCAACCTCTTCATGCAACTCGATCAGCTGAGTCGCCGCCTTCAGCATCTCGCCTACCGCTTCCTTGCGCTCGGCGCGTTCGATGGTGCTTTCCGCACTGTCAAGCTGATGTTTGAAATGACGCAGGCGCTCGGCGGCGGCCTTGGATTGATCCCGCAGATAGGCAAGGCGTCCCTCCAGCACCTCGGGAATAGGATCGCCGCGACTCATGCGCTCGGCCTCTGCGGCGAATGCCACCAGACCCTCCAGGCGCGTCTCCACCTCCCAGCGATCAAGCAGCTGACGCCAGCGATCTTGCGCGCCTTCGGACAGGAAGCGCAGTCGGGTGTCAGCCAGCAGCGCCTCCTCGGGATGATGCTGACGCTGACGCGGATAGAGACGCCCCACCCAGTCGCCGGTCTCCACCAGCTCACCGCGCACCTCCAGACGACGCGGCGGACTCTCAAGCGCCACAAGCACGGCCAGCAGCAGCATGGCCGAGGCGGCGTTCATGCCATAGGGCGGCGCGAGCAGCGCGCGGTAGGAATCGAGCAGACTTCGCTCGGGGGTCTGGCGATGGCAATCCTCAAGCCAGCGATGGACCTCGGCTAGCTCGGCCTTGCGCGGGGCGCCAATCTTGCCGTTCGACTGAAGCACCTGCCAGGCGCTGGCCAAGACAGCGGAGACGCGATTTTGCAGCCGCACCGGCTGGGCCTGCACCCAGGGGCCCTTCACCTGGCGAGTCATGAGGGCGCGGGCCAACTGCGCGGCATCAATGGCGCCGCCGCCCGCCGCGCTGCCAAAACCGTCGAAGGGAAAGGGCAAGGCGCGCGGATAGACGCGCGCGAAGATCTCGCCCGCCACCGAGCGCAAACGCCCGGGCGGCAGGTCGGCGAAACCGGCCACCCAGCCCAGACGCTCGCGCAGGGCCTCGCGGGCGCCATCCTTGAGCGCCTGACGGCTGCGCTCAATCTCACCCGGAATGAAGCGACGGAAACGCTCCCGGTCGGCCTCGTTCATCTGCTCCTCGAACAACTGGAGCCGCCCCAGATGCTCGGCGATCTGGCCCTGACGATCCTCCAGGGCCATGACCCAGATCGGGGCATGGTCCAGCTTCAGCGCGCCGAGTTCGGATGCGAAAACCTCCTGTATCCGGGCGGCAATCTCGGAGGTCTCATCCTCGGGATGCAGATAGAGATAGATAAGCTGCCCCTTGGCATCCTTTGGCAAGGTCGCCTGACGCCAATCGCCAAAGGCCTCGCGAATGGCATGTTCTATCCCCGGCGCATGGGCAAGCCGCCCCTGAAAAAACCAGTCGGCTGTGGTGATGGCGCGGCTTTGCGCGAAATCCGGCACCACCTCGGCCAGGCCGCAATCGAGCGCCGCGCGGCGCATGAAGAGATCGCGCGCGCGTTGCGCGCCAAGCTCGGCCTGACGCTCGCGCAACCAGTGCTGAAACTGACCGCGCGTAGCCCCGTCGCTCAATAACTCGTAACGCCCCAGCTCCGCGTTCCATTCCAGTGCGCCAAGTTCCGCAAGTTGCTCCAGGGCGCTGGCAAGCTGCACGGCCTCCAGGGTGGTCGCCTCGCTCAGCAACAGATCAACGCCTTCGCGCCGCTGTTTGCCAAGACCGAGCTTTTCGAGCACCGCCACACCGGCGAGCACCAACTGCTGCGAACGCTCCAGATGTCCGCGCAACTTCTCCAGCAACTGTTGCAGGGTTTCGCTGGTGGTTGAGCCGCGCGCGCGTTCGGCGGCGAGCAACTCATCGAGCATGCGGTCGAGCACCAGCTCGGCCACGCTGACCTGCCGTGGCGCGCCGTCCTGACGACAGGCGGGGGACTTAGCGCCCTGTTCGATCAAATCGCGAATAAAGGTCAGCGCCGAACGTGACTGCACCAGATCGTTCAGGCGTGTCAGAAACCAGACCGCGAGCGGATGCAGCGGCCAGCATCCGCGCCCGATCACCCGCGCGAAGCGCTCGGGATCGCGCCAGACGGGAAAGCGCTCGAATCCGGGCAGCACGGGCGCAAGCCTTGCCCAGCTCGCATGGATGTGCTGCTCGGCGCCGCTCGACTCCCAGAGCCGGTCGAGCGCGGCCTCGTCCTTCGCGATCATATGCGCGAACAGTGTTTCGAGATTGGTCGAGAGAAAGCATTTCTCGGCCGTGTCGAAGCGCCCCACATAACGCTGCAAGTGCATCAGATCGGCACTGCTGAAGCGCTTGAGATAGGCCTTGAGTTCGTACTGAATAAAGCCAACAAAGCGCACCCGACCGGCATTGTCCTGCACGCCCTGAAACAGTTGCTGCAAGACCGCATCACCCGCCAGACGCGGCTTCTCGGCGGCGTACTCCAGATAGCGCCCAAGCTCGTCAAACAGGATGACAAGCTGCGAAAAAGGCCCCTCGGGTCCGCAGTAGAGCCGACACAGAGTCTCGATTAGCTCTTGCGCCGATTCCTGCCCCTCGACCGGAATGGCATGGCCGTTGGCCTCCAGATAGAGCGCGTCAACCGCCGCATAGACCTCCTCATCCTGCTCGCCAAGTCGCGCTAGAATCTGCTCCAGCTCAAGCCCCGGCAGCAGGGCATTGAAGCGTTCAACGCGCGTGGCGGCATTGCGCGTCACGAACTGGGCGGCGGTTTGAAAGCGCGGCGAGAGTTCGCGGATGGCGCTGGCATCAATGCCATGCCGCGCCAGCCCGGCGAAGATTCCGCGACTGAGCGCCTGTCCCAGATGGAAGCCATTCATGCCATCGAGCGCCACCACCAGCGCGGGCTTGCCAAGCTGCCCGAGCAACGCCGCCGCTTCGGCGCCAAGCTCAGCGTCGGCAGCCACCAACTGGTCTAGAATGGCCCGCGCCGTCTCACCCCGAGGATCATCGAGCAGCGTTGCGCAGGTGACCGCAAGATGCGACTTGCCCGTGCCATAACTCGATACCGCGAGCGTATAGGGATTGACCTCACGCCCGGCCCGCCCCTGGACGAGTGAGTCGAGTAGATCGCGCACAAAGCTCGCCGTATCCTTCAGACGCCCGCGCTCGTCGCCCTCGGCGCCGTGATAGCGCGGCCCGTGAAATACAAAGGCGCGCGCCGCCTCGCGCGCCCGATCCGCGCGCCGTTCCAGCCAGCCTAATTGAACCGCACCATCAAAAAAACGTTCGTCGCGAAAGCGTACAATCTCGCCCATCTCCATTCTCGAAACTCCTTTCTTACCTTCCAGCGTGAATTCCAGATTCAGCTCAAACTTTCGACCTCAAATCCCACCAGCGCACGCTGAGCGCGGCTAAATTCCAGGCCGATGAGATGCATGGGCTCACCCGATGCCCGATACTTATCCGCATAGCCGCGCGCCTTGATCTGGGCAAGCGCCCTGCCCTCGGCGTCCTGTTCGACCACCTTGAACTCGAACAGATACCACTGTCCATTGAAATGCAGCGTCATATCAATGCGCCCGACCTGGGTCACATCCTCCAGACGCAGATCGAGGCCAAGCGCGGCAAAGTGGCTGTAGAAGACGCTGGCATAATAGCCTTCATAGCGCGCGATGGGGTTCTTGCGATACCAGTCGTTCGGAATGCTCGCGAAAAAGGCCCGAAAGAGCTGCTCGATGCCGGAAAAGTCGTTTGCTCGCAAGAGCCTCAAGAGCGCAATTCGCCGCTTTACCGTTGCCGTTTCGTCGGGACTCCAGGCGCGCAGCAGATGCGCATTCAGGCTTTGTTCGACCTCGCGATTGGGATAGCACAGCCGATAAAAATAGCTGCCTTCAAGATGCAGTTCCTCGGCAATGGTCAGATAGCCCGACTGAAACAAGAGCGCCTCGGTGGCGATATGATCCACATCGAAGCTGGAGAGCAGATCGGCGTCGGTCTCCAGCCGATCAAGTTCGGGAAGCCACACCTGGCGCTCGGTCAGCAGTTGAATGAGAAAGGTCGGCGTGCCGGTCTCGAACCACCAGGGGCGAAACGTGCGCTTATCGAAGAGCAAGAGCAGGTCGAAGGGGTTATAGACCGCCTCACCCGTCCAGTTATAGCCGTTATACCAGTGGCGGATCTCCGCCCGGTCGAGCTCTTCCAGCTCGGGCGCGAACACCTCATCCAGATCTGCCTCGGTATAGCCGCAGATCGACGAGTAACTGGCATCCAGCGTGATGTCGTTCAGATTGTTCAGCCCAGAAAAGATGCTTACCTTGCTGAACTTGCTCACCCCCGTGAGAAAGGCAAAGCGGATGTGCGCATCCTGGCCCTTGATGACCGAATACAGATCGCGCAGCCCGTCGCGCAGCGCGCGCGCCGCCTCGGGATCGGTCAGGTTGTCGAGAATGGGCTTGTCGTATTCATCCACAAGCACCACCACGCGCTCGCCTGTCATCTCGTGAGCGGCGGAAATCAGCCGTGAAAAACGCCCCGAGCGACTATGTCCAGCGCGGCTGAGTCCAAGATAACTTTCGTTCTCCTCCAACAACTCGTCAATCTTTGCATCAAGCGCCTCGCGCTCATGCAGAACCCCTTCGGCAAAGCTCAGGCGAATGACTGGCGCGCGGCGCGACCAATCCCAGCGATCATGAATGTAGAGCCCCCGAAACAGGGGCTCATTGCATTCAAACAGCTCGGCCAGGGTATCGAGCAACAGCGATTTTCCAAAGCGGCGTGGGCGCGAGAGAAAGTAATGTGTGCCGCCTTCCACAAGTTTCAGCAGCAAAGGCGTTTTATCGACGTAATAGCAGCCCTCTTCGCGCAACTTCGAAAAAGTCTGAATACCCAGTGGCAATTTCAAACGTGCTTGAGTCATGCAACACCTCGCGGCGCTCGGAAGCTGCTTTAGGCCAATTCATCGTAAAGATGCGCGATAACATCCTGTGTAGAGCGCAAGCGCAAGCGCAAAGCAAGGGTGGCGCCGGTCTTGCGGTCAAGCTGAAGCCAACCCTGATTGGCCATCCACTGCATCCAGCGCGAGGCCGCACCTTGCCCCCAGCCGAGCAGCGCCAGAACACGCGCTTCGGCAAAGAGATCATCCATGGCAAGCTGGTGGTCATCCGGATAAAGCTGGTCCCAAAGCAAGAACAGCCAGGCGGTATAGGCCGGAAAATGGCTGACGGCCACAGGCGCGGGCTCGCGCCGAAAGTAGCCCAAGGCCGAGCGGCTGGAGGCGGCGGTGGATGGGGCCTCGATCAACAGCTCGATGGGACCCAGACAACCGGACTCTAAATAAGCGCGCGGCACCAGGGAGGCAAGCCGACGCAGATAACCCTTGGCGCCATGACGCTCGGCGAGCAGGGCTTGATAATCCTCGACGCCAAAGGGGTTTCCAAGCCGCGCCTCGCCATCGGCGAAGAGCGCGAACCAGGCGTCGGCTACACCGCGCGCCGGTTCCTCGCGTCCTTGGCGTCGGCACAGCAGCAGATGCAGCAACCAGAGTGTGACAGGCTCGCTCAACCAAGGATCCTCCGCCAGGATCCGACGCCCAAGCAGCGTCGTCCGCAGAGACCACTGATCACGCTCGCGCGCGGCCTGAATCAAGCCCATGGCGCGCGCAAAGTGGATCATCGGCTCTACCTTGCCGGTACTCTCACCGGTAGGAATTCCGGTGCGCTCACTGATCGTCAGCTTATCGCCCGCTCCGCCATCGGCGGCAAAGGCAAGCAGCGCCGCCAACAGGCGTCGTTCGGGCAGAAAATCCTGTGCGAAATTCAGCGCGAGCCTGGGAGCCTCGATAGGTGCGTCAGTTGCTTCAATCATCGCTCGTCATCCAGGAAAAAACCGCGCTCGGCGAGTGACGTGATCTTAACCTTGACCGCCTCTTCCTTAAACGAACCAGCGGATTTTAAAACCGGCCCAAGAGACCAGCACTCCCCTTTTTCAAGGCTATTGAGACGCTGCGCCCAATCCGCCTTGCTCATACCCGGTGTTGCCTGAGACAGCAGAGTTGCGAAACGATCAATCTCACTGGTGGCAGGCTTGAAAAAGAGTTTATGCCCAGCCTGGAAAAGACGATCGCGCTGCTCGGCGTTGAATTGACTGGTGGTCTGAGTCGCGAGAATCATGGCCAACCCAAACTTTCGCCCCTCGCGCAACATCTTGTCGATGGGTGAATCATCGCTGTGATCAAGGTTTTGCACCTCGTCGAGCACAATGGGAATGGGACGGTTTTTGCTGCCGCTACTCTGTGCATAATCCCAAAGATCCCAGAGTACGAACTCTGTCACAAGACGCTGAATTTCGCGCGCCAAGCCACTGAGCTGGAGCACATGTACGCCCTGATCCGGGGTTTGCAACAGAGAATCCCAGGGTGACTCATCCCCGATACGAAAGGGCCGAGCGCGAATAAAGGGCTCAATCTTATCCGCCAGCGTCTCGCCGTGCTGACCTTCGGCGCGGACCCAGTCGAGCATGGTTTCCAGCGTTAAGTCGGGGTCAGTCTCGATCGCCTTTTCCAGAGCCCGGCTCAGGGCGCCGCGTTGCTGGCTACCCATGTCGTTAAAAACCGAGGTGAAGATACTCATCACCCGGGTTGCAACATCATAGGGACTATCAACAAGATCGGGCACCGATGGATCGAGGCGGCGGCGTTGGCGACGGAAGGGATTGAGTGGCAATTGTTCATGCCGGACAAAATGACTCTTGGTGCGCACGGCTGCGATGAAACGACTTTCCATCTGTGCGGGCAGAAAACCATCGGTGTAGTCCACAATGATGGAGCGCACCCTCTCGCGCGCCAGTTCGGCGAGCAGGCATTGAATGCCATAGGTCTTACCCGACCCCGAGGCGCCAAAAATGAGCAGATGGCGATTGTTGAGCTTCTCGTGGCCAAAATGCCAATACAGGGGCTCACCATTGGGGCGCGCGCCAATCAACAGACGTTCGGGCACCGGAAAGGAAGCGCTTAGGACGCGAGGCGCCTGAGCAGAGGAGTCCGCTGACGCGAGAGCTTCCGGCGCGAGCCGCTCAGGCCGCTGGTGGCTGGTTTCGTCAGGGCGATGCGGCATATCCTCTGAGGCCGTGTGGGACTGAGACGGAAGCCTTTGCGCCGGCTGGAACGCGGGCTGCTGGAGCGCCGGGGCGGTTAAGATCAGCGACGGCGTCAACTCCTTGCCGCCATCATCGTCGGGTGCGGACACTGCTTCGGGTATTCCTGTCGCGAGTAGCAGAGGATGCGTCTGCACCTCGTCGTCATCCTCATCGGGTGCGCGCGGAGCATGGGGCATAGCTGTCAACAGCGGCTGCGGATGGATCGCTTCGAGGGGGCGAACCAGAATTCCCGGCCCCTGAGGAATAAAGAGCGGCGCGGGTCGCTCCGGGGTTGCGAAGAGCGCGCACAAACCCTCATAGCCGAGCGTGACATGATCGATGGCAAAGCCGTCCGGTGGCGTAAAGGCGGGTTCCAGTTGTCCTGTCGGCAAAGGCAGAGAGGCGTGCTGAGACTGAGCGCTTAGCTGATCGGTCCAGATTGTGACCATGAGTCCACGCCAGCACATCTCAAAATCGCCTTCGGCCAAGCGCTCCAGGGCCTGATCGAGGGCTTGGCGCTCCTGTTCGGAGAGCGCCACGCGCGCCCGTGTGGTGAGGGCGCGGTGCAGCTGCGCCCACCAAAAGCGACGGTCGAATCCGGCGCGTGTCAGCTCCAGATGTCGAGGGGCCAGCAAGGCGGTGAGATGGC
>JAFGTZ010000329.1 GCA_016938795.1 Chromatiaceae bacterium
ATTCCGGCACTCCATGCCGGAATGACGGGTACAAATGACATTTCTTTCTTTACACCCAGTAAATGGGGCTTCTGCCGCTTCTTTTTTTGATCGCCCTGGCTCTCAGCTTAACCTCGTGCATGGCGGTTGAAGAAGAGCCTTCCGAGAGGGAAAGGCGCGCCGCGATTGGCGCGACATTCGACCAAATAAACGCCAAGGTTCCCTCGTGCCTTGACAACCCATTGGCCCATCAGTACATTTTTGCTTAACAAAAAAGACCGTTTATTTTTCTATCCGCCCACGGCGGGCGACAAAGGGGGATACATGAACACGCCATACGCCGGCGACGGCCAAAGCAGCGACGCAGGCGATGATGCGGTAGGCGCCCGTTCGGCGGAGCCATCTACAATCAAGTCATCGGTGACGCTGCGTGTGGGTGCGATGATGGCCGCGCCGAGCACGGTGCTGGCTCAGTTGCCGACACAGTGGTTGTCCGCCCGTCACTCGTCCCTCGCCATTTGGCGTGGCGCCGATGATCGGGCGGGGACCGTGTCGTGGCAGGTCCCGCAGGAGGGATTGCAGCCGGTCTCACACCTTGATGTGCCACGCTCCTCAGCCGAGGTGATGTCAGTGATCGAGCAGCTCGCCGGAGCGCTGGACGCGCTGCACGCCGCGGGAGTGGGAGCATTCGATCTCTCGCCACAGCACGTATACGCCGACGCCTCCCTGAGCCAATGTGTCTTGTTGCCCTCGCCGTGGCTTGCGAAAGCGGAGGACAGGGCATCGGCCGGCGCGCATAGCTCGTTCGTCGCGCCGGAAGTCGGTAGTAAGGGCGCCGACCCGGTGAAGGCGGATGTATACGCGCTCGGTGCATTGGCGTGGTACCTGTTGATAGGGGAGCCACGGTCGGATGCGGCGACACTGCCGAGTGACGTGAGGCCGGCGCTCGCGGAGTGGGACGCCTTGATCGATGGCTGCTGCCGGACCCATCCGGCACGGCGCTTCCCGAGTGTCGCTTCGGTGCTCGCGGCGTTGCCGGCAACGCCTGGCTCGTCCGATGAGGGGCTGCGTGCGCCGCGCGCAGTCACCGGGGCTGAACCCGTGGCGGCCCCGGTCCGTACAGTCGCTGCTTCGGCGCCGCCGGCGCGATCGGGCCGCGTTCGGCCGCTCATGTTTGGCGCGGCGGCAGTGCTCGCTTTGGCGTTTACCGTGTGGGTGCTCATGCATATCGGCGGGGGGCTGGCCGGGGCCGATTACGTGCAGGGCTTTGCCGGCACGGTCGTTCGCTATGCCGATCGCGACTATGAAGGGGCGTCCTGGCAGAAGCTGTATGCAGCCGCGAATCTTGGCGAACTGCCGGTGCTGAATAGCCGCACCGCTAAGTTGCAGCGCATCACCGGCGTCGATGAAGATAACCTCTGGGTAGCCGACGCCAAGGGCGTCGTGTTTCGTCTGACCGGCGGCCACTGGGAGGTCGCTGCCAATCAGCCTGATGCGTCGAATCCGCTGATCCGGCTCATCGATAACGAGACGCTGCTCATGGGCGGTTACCGCGTTCGAAACCGTTTGTACCTGATCGGACCGGACGGCGTGCGGACCGTCACCTACGATAACCTCCAAACGCTTAGGCCAACGGATACGGTGACGCCGATCGCCCCCGGGTTAAGCTATATCCATAGCTATCGCGAAACCTACAAGCTGATCGAGGGCAAGCTCGCGCGCACCAGTCCCGGCACCCAGAAAGACTCCGTCGTCGTCGATGAATATGGCGCGCCGGTCAATATAGTGCGCTCTGCGATGACGCCGACTAACTTCGGCTTCTCGGCGGCGCTATCGCCGGGCACGGTGTATGCGGTCTGGATGGACAAGAACCGTGGCGTGCGCCTGGTCGAGTACCGGGATGGCGCTTGGGTAATGCTCGACGAGATCGCGATCCCTCGGCCCGAGATTGCCGCTCTGACAGCCGCTTGGATCGGCAAAGACGCTGAGGGCAGGGTGTTCGTTGTGTTTGGCGGGGCAGGCGGCGCAATGCTGTATCGGCAGGGCGAGGGCGTCACCCGCTATCCGATCAATAGCGCACCGGGGGGAACGCTCATCAAGCTGATGGCGGTATGGGGAGTAGGACCCGAGAAGTTTTGGGTCATGGATCAGAGCGGTTCAGTTTGGGCGCGCAGCAGTGCCCATTGGCGGCCGGTGATCCGAGGCCTGTTCGACGATAACATCAAGCTAAACGACGCGTGGGTCAGCGCGACCGGTGTGGTTTTCGCCGTCGCCGACGATGCGCTCTACCGGCTGAACTGACCATGCAGCACTTCACTCGGGCGATTTCGCAGCTTGCCGAGGGCCAATCGATAACGGTCGGTTCTGGCGATGCAGCGGATGTACTGCTGACCGGCGACGAGGTGGCGCCGTTGCACGCCCGCGTGACCCGCTGGCGTGGGGAGCTTAAGGTTCGGGATTTGGACTCCGATGCGGGCACCTTCGTCAACGGGATCGAAGTCCGCGGGCTTATGCCGATCTGTGCCGGTGATACGTTGCGGCTTGGCCGTCTTGAGTTACGGATCGGCGGCGCTGTGCCGTCCGAAACGCCTTCCGCGCACGTACCCGTGGTCATGCCACGGGTAGCGGAGGGAATGTCCATCACGCTGGAGCGTGCGACTGTGTCGGTCACCGCGGGTGGATTGTTGAACCGGCCTGAGAGGGACATCCTCAAAGAGGCGAGCATACATATCGCGCCCGGCCAGTTTGTCGGCATTCTCGGCGCGTCCGGCTCGGGAAAGTCGACGTTGATCAAGACGATTGCTGGCCTCGTCAGTATTTCGGCGGGGCGGATTCTGCTCGACGGCCAACCGGTGAGCGCTCATGAGCTTCAAAAGGATCGGCGGATCGCCTATCTGCCGCAGGATGTGGTGATTCACGAACAAATCACCGTGCGCCGGGCGCTCGGCTACATCGCCGAGCTGAAGGGCGCGGGAAGCTCCGCCCGCGCGTTGGCGCAGATAGTGGCTGGCGTGGCGGAGCACACGGGCCTCACCGACCGGCTCGACGTTCCGATCCGCCGCCTGTCAGGCGGTCAGCGCAAGCGCGCCGCGTTGGCTGCCGAACTGATCGGCGACCCGCAGTTGATCCTGCTCGATGAAGCCACGTCGGGACTCGACCCGGCCACCGAGGGCGAGATGATGCGGCTGTTCCGGTCCCTGGCCGATGAAGGCCGCACCGTTGTCTGCATCACGCACTTCCCCGATCGGTTAGCGCTGTGCGATCGGCTGATTTATTTGATGGACGGACAGGTGGCCTTTGTCGGCCCGCCCGCCGAACTGCAACACCTGTTCGGCACGCCCAGTATCGAAGAGGTCTATCTTGCCCAGGCCTCCCGCAGCGTGGGGGAATGGCGCAGGGAGTACGAGGCGAGTCCCGCCGGCCAGGCGGCAGTCCACGAACTTGGCGCAGCGGTTGCGGCCGCCGCTGCGCCGGATGGAGCAGCGTCGGCAAGCAGGGCATCGACGCCCGCGCATGACTCTCGAGCCGGGGGCGCCGCGCAGCTCTTTACGCTGCTGCGTCGCTATTTCGCCCTCCAGAGGGCTGACTGGCCGAACTTGCTGTTACTGTTCCTGCAAGCGCCGGCCATCGCGTTCATGATTGCCTTGAGCTACGGCAGCATCCGCGCCGACTTCTTCGAGCTGCAAGCCGCCGACACCAAAGAGGTTATTTTC
>JAFGTZ010000330.1 GCA_016938795.1 Chromatiaceae bacterium
ATCGACGAGGCCATCCGCAGCGATCCCGAGTCGATTCTCAAGCGCTTCGATCCTGAGGTGGTGCTTAGGCGATTTGATCCCGAGGAGGTGCTTGGGCGATTTGATCCTGCCACCATCGAAGCCTGGCTGGCTAAACAGCGTCGGGATTCCTGAGCCGGCCAGCGGCGTAACTTGGGTTGCCCGTCCTGGAATATTGGCGGTTTGATAATGGAATGGCGAACGGACGGGCAACCTGACCGGCGAAGCTGGAAGCTGCTTCCACGGGTGGAGCCTTCGCCTGTGTAAGCGGCGTCTAGCGGCACTCGGGAGCTGGCCTCATGCCGCCGTCTCGATCAAGACTTCAGGATGTTTGACGATGATTTTCAGCAGGCATAACACCGCGCCTGGCGGCGTGAAGCGCCCTTGCTCCCAGTCGCGCAATGTCGCCACCGGCGTCTGAATTAGATCGGCAAACTGCGGTTGCGAAAGCCCTAGCGCCTGACGCGCGGATCGGACGAGCATTTGCTCTGGGGTGGTGGTGCGCGCGGCCAAGCCGTCGCGCATTTCGGCCAGGCTTTCGCGCAGACCCGGCACGGCTTCACCCGCGTCCTCTTCGATGGCGTTGGCGATCTGATCGATGTTCACTGGGCGGCCCTCCGGATGTCGTTGGGTTGGATGTTGGACTGGTTCGACTTCGCATAGATCGCAACCAAGCAGACGACGCCGTGCGCCGTGAGGTTGAAGTAGATCACGCGCGCACCGCCACGCTTGCCCTTGGACTGAGCTGCCCAGCGTACTTTCCGCGCGCCATCGGCGCCGGGAATCACATCGCCGGCCAGCGGGTTTTGAGCGATCCAGGTCACGAAATCGAGCCGCTCGTCCTCCGACCAGATGGCATCGGCCTGTTTCTGAAAAGTCGGGGTTTCGATGACGGTTCGCATCGGCAGGATGGTACGGGATTCCCGTATTAGACGCAATCGCTTCCACTGAAGAGGCGCATCGTCCTCTGTTCGTGGCTGGAAGTCGCTTCCACGGGTGGCTTTCGCCGCTGGAAGCGGCTTCCAGCCGCGAGAACCAGGCGCTGAGGTTGAGAGCCTGCGATCGGCGCTTGGGGCAGGCGCAATGGCGGATCAAGGCGCTCAGGTGCGCATCGCATGGTGTCTGCTCTATCATTGAGATTGAGTCAGCGTCGATTGTGATCGCACAACATGAGTGAAATCGTTTTAATAAGTGTCGCGGGCGAAGATCGCCCCGGCATTATTGCCAGCCTCACCCAGGCGCTGGCGCGCTATCAAATTCCGATTCTCGATATCGGACAGTCCACCATTCACAATGCGCTTGCGCTCGGTCTGCTCGTCGAGCTGCCCGACGCGGCGGAAAGTCAGGGCGTGTTTCGCGATCTGCTCTTTGCCGCGCACGGCATGGGGCTCGATATCCGCTTTACCCCCATCGCCTCCGACGACTATGAGGATTGGGTGCGCGAACAGGGCCAGCCGCGCCATGTGCTGACCCTGCTCGGGCGTGAGATTGGCGCCGAGCATCTGGCGCGGGTTGCCGCGCTCATTGCCGAGCGCGGGCTCAATGTCGATCGCATCACGCGCCTCACCGGGCGCATCTCGCGTCGCGCGCGCGGCGCCCATCCGCTCGCCTCGGTGGAGCTGTCGGTGCGTGGCGCGGTGCCCGATCTGGCCGCGCTGCACGCGGATTTTCTCGCGCTCGGTCAGGACATGGCGCTCGATGTGGCCATCCAGAAGGACGACATCTTCCGGCGCAACCGCCGTCTGGTGTGCTTCGACATGGACTCGACCCTGATCCAGACCGAGGTGATCGACGAGCTGGCCGCCGCTGCCGGGGTGGGCGAGCAGGTGGCCGCCATTACCGAGGCGGCCATGCGCGGCGAGCTCGATTTCAAGGAGAGCTTCCGGCGTCGCATGGCGCTGCTCGAAGGGCTCGATGAGAGGGTGCTTGCCGGCATCGCCGAGCGTCTGCCCATCACCGAGGGCGCCGATCGGCTGATCGCCACGCTCAAGCGCCTGGGCTATCGCATCGCCATTCTCTCGGGCGGCTTTACCTATTTTGCCGAGCATCTGCAGCGGCGTTTCGGCATCGACTATGTCCACGCCAACCGGCTCGAATTCCGCGATGGGCGTCTCACCGGCGCGGTCAGCGGCGAGATTATCGACGGCGCGCGCAAGGCCGAGCTGCTGTGCGAGATTGCCGCGCGCGAGGGCATCCATCCCGAGCAGGTCATTGCCGTGGGCGATGGCGCCAATGATCTGCCCATGCTGGCCATCGCCGGGCTGGGCATCGCCTTTCACGCCAAGCCCATCGTGACCCGTCAGGCGCGCCATTCCATCGCCACTGTGGGGCTCGACGGTATTCTCTATCTGCTCGGGATGCGCGATCGCGATCTCGAAGGACTGGATCGGCTCGGCTGAGCGCGCGACACTCGCGGAATGTTTCCGGGAGCCCGCCACGGCCCCAATGCTCTGGAGAAGATCGCGAGGTGCGCATGCCGACCATTCTGATCGTCGATGACACGCCGGAGAACCTGGAGGTGCTCTCGGGGCTTCTGGCGCCGACCTATCGGGTGCGCGCGGTGCGCTCGGGCGAGCGCGCGCTCAAGGCCGCACAGACACCGCCGCGCCCCGATCTGGTGCTGCTCGATGTGATGATGCCGCAGATGGACGGCTACGAGGTGTTGCGCCGGCTGCGCGCCGATCCGCTCAGCGCCGATATTCCGGTGATCTTCGTCACCGCGCTCGATGCCATGGGCGATGAGGAATACGGGCTCGGGCTTGGCGCCGTGGACTACATCACCAAGCCGATTCGCCCGCCCATCGTGCTGGCGCGGGTGCGCACCCATCTGGAGCTGGCCGCCGCGCGCCAGCGTCTGCGCGCGCGCAACCGCAATCTGGAGGCCGAGGTGGCGCGCCGTCTGGAGGAGACGCTCATCACCTAGGAGGTGAGCATCCGCGCCCTGGCCCATCTGGCCGAGATTCGCGATCCCGAGACCGGCAATCATCTGCGCCGCACCCAGGGCTATGTGGGCATTCTGGCCCGTCAGTTGAGCGACCATCCGCGCTTTGCCGGTTTTCTCGACGAGCGCAACATCCAGCTGCTGGTGAAATCCGCGCCCCTACACGATATCGGCAAGGTCGGCATCCCCGATCACATCCTGCTCAAGCCGGGCAAGCTCACCCCTGATGAATGGGCCATCATGAAGACCCACAGCCAGCTTGGCAGCGACGCCATTGCCCTGGCCGAGCGCGAGGCCGAGCGTCCGGTCGAGTTTCTCGGCATGGCGCGCGATATTGCCCATTATCACCATGAAAAATGGGACGGTTCTGGCTATCCCGAAGGACTAGCCGCAGACGCCATCCCCATTTCGGCGCGGCTCATGGCGCTCGCCGATGTGTTCGACGCCCTGACCTCCTGGCGGGTCTACAAGCCGCCCATCCCCTTCGACGAGTCGGTGGCCATCATCCGCGAGGGGCGCGCTCAGCATTTCGATCCCGACGTGGTGGACGCCTTTCTCGCCTGTCTCGACGACTTCGCCGCCATCGCCGCGCACTATCTCGATACCGAGGACGATGTGCGCGCCCGGTTCCGCTGAGGCGCGCGGCGCGCGTCCACACCTCACCCTTTTTGCACAGTCTCCCAGGTTCCGGAGCACCCCATGCCGCAGGCCACCGCGCTCACCCTTGCCGACATCATGCGCCCCGATCTCTGTCAGGTCAGGCCGCGCTGTCGGGTGCGCGAGGCGGCGCGGCAGATGGCTGAGGCGCGGGTGTCCTCGGTGCTGGTGGTGGATGGCGGCGGGGTGCGGGGCATTCTCACCGAGCGCGACCTCATCGGTTTGGTGCGCGAGGCGCGCAAGACCGAGTGGCCCATCGCGCGGGTGATGCGCGCGCCCGTGCTCACCGCCCCCCCGGAGACCGATTTCGCGACCGCCTACCTCATGGCCCTGGAGCATCATGTGCGCCATCTGGTGGTGGTGGATGCACGGGGGATGCCGCTTGGCATCGCCAGCGAGAGCGATTTTCGCCGCCATGTGGGGCTTGATCTGCTCAGCCAGCTCGACGATCTGACCCGGGTCATGGACCGCGAGCTGCCCCTGCTCGATCCCTCGGCCAGTCTCGACGAGGCGCTCAACCTCATGTGGCGTCAGCGCACCTCCTATGCGCTCGGGGTCAAGGGGCGCCAGCTGCTCGGCATCCTCACCGAGCGCGATCTGCCCCCCTTGCTGGCTGCGCATCCCGGCGAGGCGCTCTCCGGCATCCGCTTCGAGTCGGTGATGCGCACCCCGGTGCGCAGCGTGCATTTCGACACCCCGGTATCGCAGGCGGCGCGGCTCATGGACGAGGAGGGGCTGCGCCATCTCGGGGTGGTGGATGGCGAGGGCGCCATCCTGGGGATGCTGACGCTGCACAACCTCATGGAGCGCATCAGTCTCAATCTGGTGCACGAGGACGCGCGCCGGCGCACCGCGTTGCTCAGCACGGTGAAGGAGCGCGCCGAGCAGCGTCTGCATCTGGCCACCGAGGCCTCGGGGATCGGCTTCTGGGAGCTGGAGTTCGAGGGGTTTGCGCTGCGCTCGGACGAGACCCTCTGCCATTTGCTTGGCATCGCCGAGGACAGGGCGCCGACGGCGCTGAACGCCTGGCTCGACTGGGTGCATCCCGATGATCGCAAGGCCCTGCTGAGGGCCTATCGGACACTGCGCCGCGCGCCGCATGGGGCGCTCGATCTGGAATACCGGGTTCGCCATCACGACGGCCGCTGGATCTGGCTGCACAGTCGCGGGCGGGTGGTGCGGCGTCATGAGCGGGGCCCTTTGCTGGCCGTGGGCACCGCCATGGAGGTGACCGAGCGCCATCGGGCCGAGGCGCGCATCGCCCAGCTCCAGCGTCTCTATGCCGCGCTCAGTCATTGCAATCAGGCCATCGTGCGTTGCCCCGACGAGCAGAGCCTGTTCGAGCAGATCTGTCGCGATGCGGTGACCCATGGCGGCATGGTCATGGTGTGGATTGGCCTCATCGATCCCGACAGCGGCGCGCTGCGCCCGCGCGCCTCCTTTGGCACCGGCACCCAGTATCTCGACGCGCTGCGCCTCTCGCTCGATGCGGTCGAGGGGCTGGGCGAGGATCCCATCGTGGTGGCCCTGCGCGAGGGGCGACCCTGCTGGTGTCAGGACTTTCTCAACGACCCCGCCACGGCGGACTGGCATCTCCACGGCGCGCGTCACGGTTGGGGGGCCAAGGCCACCTTGCCGCTGTCGCGGCGCGGCCAGGTGGCGGGGGTCTTTTGTCTCTATGCCCGCGAGCCCGGCGCCTTCGATACCGAGGTGCGCCATCTGCTGGAGGAGATGGCGACCGACATCTCGTACGCGCTCGATCATCACGCGCTGGAGGCTGAGCACCGCCGCCAGGACGTGGCGATCGCCGCCGCGCGCGACCGGCTGCAGGCGCTCATGGACGCCATTCCCGATCCGCTCTGGCTGAAGGATACCCAGGGTGTCTATCTGGCCTGCAATCGGCGCTTCGAGCGGCTCTACGATGCGCCCGAGTCGGAGATTCGGGGCAAGCGTGATGAGGATTTCGTCAGCCGCGAACAGGCGGATTTTTTTCGCGCCCACGATCAGGCCGCGCTCGACGGCGGGGTGGCGACGCGCAACGAGGAGTGGCTCACCTTCGCCGCCGATGGCTATCGGGGGCTGTTCGAGACCATCAAGACCCCAGTGCGCGATGCCGAGGGGCGCATGCTCGGCGTGCTCGGCATTGCGCGCGACATTACGGCGGCCCGCCAGGCGGCGCGCGAGCTCGATCTGCATCGCAACCATCTGCGCGAGCTGGTGAGCGCGCGCACCGCCGAGCTGGAGGTGGCCAATCGCGAGCTGCAACGCAGCGACCGGCGCGTCAAGGCGCTCTTTGATCTCAGTCAGCGCTCGGCCAGCCTGGATGAGCATGAATTGCTCGACCTGGCGGTGGAAACTGCGGTCAGCCTGACCGGAAGCCGCTTTGGCTGCATCCAGTTTATCGACGAGACGTGCGCCGGGGTCGAGTCACAGGTCTGGTCGCGAGGGGCGCCCGTCCATGGTCGGCAAGCGTTTGACGGACCGGGACCGCTTGGCGAGTCCGGGCCTTGGGCCGAGGCTGTGCGTTTGGGTCAGGCACTGATGCGCAACATCCCCTGTGGCGGCGAGGCGCGCAGGCCGCTGCCCGAGAAGCATCCGCCGCTTGAGCGCTATCTCGTCGCGCCAGTGCGCGAGGGCGAGCGGGTGCGTATGCTGCTCGGGGTGGCGGACAAGGCGGATGACTACGAGGACTCGGATCTGCGCCAGATCCAGCTCATTGCCGACGATCTGTGGCGCATCATCATGCGCCGGCACGCTGAGCGCGCCCTCAGCGCCGCCAAGGAGGCGGCTGAGGCGGCCAATCGCGCCAAGACCACCTTCCTGGCCAACATGAGCCACGAGATTCGTACCCCGATGAACGTCATCATCGGTCTGAGCCACCTGCTTCAGCGCGAGATGACGGAGCCCAAGGTGACTGAGCGGGTCCAGAAGATCAGCGAGGCAGCCACCCATCTGCTGACCATTCTCGA
>JAFGTZ010000048.1 GCA_016938795.1 Chromatiaceae bacterium
GCGCCTCAAGGAGCTGGAATCGCATTTGGAGCAGGAAAGCCCGGTACTGCTGAGCGCCGTGCAAAGCTTCCGCGAGATCGACCGGATCGCCTACTCCATGCGGCTCATGGAGCCCAACCAGTCCTTCGCCAACCTCATTCCCTGGTGGCCGCTCATCTCCATTCTCGGCACCTTTTCTGCGGGAAAATCCACCTTCATCAATTACTATCTCGGTGAAAAACTCCAGCGCACCGGCAACCAGGCCGTCGATGACCGTTTTACCGTCATCGTTTACAGCGCCGATCCGGTCAGCCACTCGCTGCCGGGCGTCTCGCTCGATTCCGACCCGCGCTTTCCCTTCTATCAGATGTCGCACGACATCGAGCGTGTGGCCGGCCAGGGCGGCGATGACAACCGCCGCATTGACACCTATCTTCAGCTCAAAACCTGCAACAGCGAACGGCTGCGCGGCAAGATCCTCATCGACTCGCCCGGCTTCGACGCCGATGCCCAGCGCACCACGGTGCTGCGCCTGACCGATCACATGATCGACCTCTCGGATCTGGTGCTGGTGTTCTTCGATGCGCGCCATCCCGAGCCGGGCGCCATGCGCGACACCCTCAAGCATCTGGTGCGCGACACCATCAAGCGCGCCGACTCGGGCAAGTTTCTTTACATTCTCAACCAGATGGATTCGGCTGCGGGCGAGGACAACCCCGAGGACGTGGTCGCGGCCTGGCTGCGCGCACTCGGCGAGGCGGGCCTCACCGCCGGGCGCTTCTACACGATTTATAGCCCCGACTCGGCCACCATCATTCCCGACCAGCACCGACGCGAACGGTTCGAGAAAAAACGCGATCAGGATCTGAGCGAGATTTATCAACGCATCGAGCGTGTGGAGATTGAGCGCGCCTATCGCATTGTCGCCGCGCTGCGCAAGACCGCCACCGACTTCAGCTCGGTCTCGGTCGCCCTGCTGCGCGAGGCGCTACGCCGCTGGCGCCGGCGCGTCCTGGTCACCGAGGCGGTGATCCTCACCGCACTGACGGTCTTTTTCGCCATCTGGAGCGTCAAGGCCGGGCATTGGCAGGGGCTCTCCTACCAGCCGGCCTGGCTGGAGTTGTTCAACAGCGTCTCCTGGGGTCTGTGGGGACTTGAGAGCCTGATCGCCGTGACCCTGATCGGCGGTCATTTCACCATTCGCAAACTGGCGCTCATGAGCGTCTACCCCTGGCTGCGCAAGCAGGTCGAGCGCCAGCAACCGCCCGGTCAGGTGCTGGAGGCCTTTCGGCGCAACACGCGCTTCTGGCGCAGTGTCCTGCCCGGCGCGCCCTTCGGCTGGAACCGCAAGACGCGCGACAGCCTGGCCCGCGTGCTGCATGATTGCGAGACCTATATTCAGTCACTCAACGAGCGCTTCACCAATCCACGCGGCCTGAGCGACCGTCCCGGCGCCTCCGCCAACCGGACTCAGGACGCGGCCTGAAGCGGGGAGCAAAGCGGACGTCGCGCGGGTCTGAAGATGCACAGCCTCGGGCCGCGCGGCCCGCATCGTCAAAAGAGCAAACACAGATTCAAGATGACCAACAGCCTTCAAACCCAAGTCCCGGCGCGCCCCGCGCTCGTCGTTCCTGAGATGCCCGAGTGGCCGGTGCTCAGCGCCGCCGAAACCGCCGAGCTGAAGGAGCGCATCAAGACCCTGCTGCGCGAGCAGGACGCCGCCCTGGTGGCGCACTACTACACCGATGGCGATCTTCAGGCGCTGGCCGAGGAGAGCGGCGGACTGGTGGCCGATTCGCTGGAGATGGCGCGCTTCGGAACCGAGACCCCGGCCTCGACCCTGGTGGTGTGCGGCGTGCGCTTCATGGGCGAGACGGCCAAGATTCTCAACCCCGAGAAACGGGTGCTCATGCCCGACTTGGCCGCCACCTGCTCGCTCGACGAGGGCTGTCCGCCCGAGGGGTTCAGCGCCTTCTGCGACGCCCATCCCGATCACAGCGTGGTGGTTTATGCCAACACCAGCGCAGCGGTCAAGGCGCGCGCCGACTGGATGGTGACATCGAGCATCGCCCTGCCGGTGGTGGAGTATCTGGCCGCGCGCGGCGAGAAGATCCTCTGGGCGCCCGATCGCCATCTGGGGCACTATGTACAGCGCATGACCGGCGCCGAGATGCTGCTCTGGGACGGCGCCTGCGTGGTACACGAGGCCTTCAAGGCCAGCGCCCTGGAGCGGGTGCGCGCCCTGCACCCCGAGGCCGCCGTGCTGGTGCATCCCGAGTCGCCCGACGCGGTGGTCGATCAGGCCGATGTGGTCGGCTCCACCACCCAGCTGATCCGCGCCGTCATCGAGTTGCCTAACCCGGCCTTCATCGTCGCCACCGATGCCGGCATCTTCTGGAAGATGCGCCAGCTCGCCCCGCACAAGACACTGATTCCCGCCCCCACTGCTGGCGAGGGCGCCACCTGCGAGAGCTGCGCGCACTGCCCCTGGATGGCCATGAACGCACTGCAGAATCTGGAGCGGGTGCTGCGCCTGGGTGATCGCGAGATTCAGATCGACCCTGCCATGCGCGAACGTGCGGTGCGCCCCATCCAGCGGATGCTTGACTTCGCCCGCGAACGCGGTATCGGTGGAGGGGCATCCCGACTCGGGCGCGCCTAGCGGATGGATCAGTGAGGATCAAACGCGCGCGTAGCGCGGTTTTTCGTTACGCTTGTCGCACGAGCCTTCGGTCGAAAAGAGTATGGATTCAAGCCGATGCGTAACCTGTGGAAAAATCTGACGCAGTCCTCGGGTGCAGGGACCGACTCTGGAGATTCCTCGCTGGGTCGGGATCTGCGCGCCTTGGGCGAGGTCGGCGCCTTCCCTGATCTGTCCGAGACCGCGCTGGTGCGTCTGTTCAACCGCGCCGATTCGCGCCGGCTCGCGCCAGGCGATCTGCTCTTCAAGGCTAACAGCCGCGCCGATGCGCTCTATATCGTCACCTCGGGACGTATCGCGCTTGGAACTGATGCCTGCCCGGATCAGGAGCACTTCGAACCGGGCGACTGGATCTGCGATGTGGATCTGGACTCACCCGGCGTGCATGCCGCCACGGCCACCGCCGTCACACAGAGCGCGGCGCTCATCATCGACGCGCGCACTCATGCCACGCTCGATGGTGATCTCAAGGACTATCTGGCGCACCGCGCGCGACAACTCAATCTGCAACGTCTCTGGCGTCTACAACGCCTCAGTGGAGCGCTCGCCGAGCGGGGCGAGTGTCTCACCGAGGCGCTCTTCCAGGCCAGCACCCACTCCAGCGGACGCTTTACCGAAACCGAGACCGCGCGCCAGCTCTTTGCCAAGGTTCCGGCGCTGCCGGTCTCGACCACGCTGCTGCTCAACAAGATGCTCGACGAGCGCACCACCAAAAACGAAATCGTCGATCTGGTCAGCATGGATCCGGCGCTCACCAGCACCCTGCTCAAGGCCGTCAACTCTCCTTTCTACGGCTTTCAGCATCAAGTCACCAGCATCAGCCACGCCATTGTTTTGCTCGGTCACAACACCGTCTATCAGATCATCATGACCGAGAGCATGCGCCGCAGCCTGCCCGAGAACGAGCTGTTCACCGATGTGCATCAGCGCGCCATCGAACTCTCGCGCCTGGCCTTCACGCTCGCGCAGACGGTCAACGCCGGCAAGTCCGCCGAGGTTGCCACCATTGGCATTCTGGGCGATATCGGACTGGTGATTACCGAACTGCTCAAGGCCTCCAATCCGCGCCTCAAGCCGCTGTTCGACCTGCTCAGCTCCGCCGAGATGGGCGCCGCACTGCTGCGCAGCTGGCATCTGCCCAAGGTGCTGTGCGACAGCCTGCACTATCAGCGCTATCCTGAATTCACCCCGCCCGAGCGCGTCCCCGAGGAGGTGCGCGCTAATGTTGCACTGCTCTATCTCTCGCGGCGTTTTCTCGACCGACTGCATGGGCGCGAACCGCGTTCCTCGACGCTCTTTCTCGATGCCTACATGGCAGCCCTGAAGCAATCGCATCTGAGCGAGACTGAACTCCTCTACAGTCGTCTGGTACCCCGCCTGCGCGCCAACCTGCGCCAGCTCCCACGCTCGCTGGCGGATTGTCTGACAACGGATCCAGACGCCTGAAGCCGTTCGACGCCA
>JAFGTZ010000331.1 GCA_016938795.1 Chromatiaceae bacterium
CCCGGTCCCGCGCTCGAAGACACCCTTGAGGGCCTGGAAGAGGATGTCTACGACGAAACCGGGGTGAAGGTGCGCTATCCCATCGATGAGGAGGGCGCCGAGATTCTGCTGGTGACGCCCTCGGCCGACTTTTTCGCCGAGCCGCATGTCGATGGACTCATCGGCTACGGCAAGGTCTTCCACGAGGCCGGGGTGAGCTGGACGCTGAGTTCGCACGCCTCCGAGGCGGCCAACTTCGGCATGTTCATCGGCTCCTACGACAACATGCGCCGGCTCGCGCTGCGCATTCGCGAGGCGGCCATCAAGCTCAAGGTCAAGCGCATCGTCTTTGGCGAGTGCGGCCATGCCTGGCGCGTTGCCTACAGCTTTCTCAACACCCTGGCCGGACCCTGGGATTTTCTCGATCCGCGCTATCCGGTGCCGCAGCACATCTGCGAGTTCACCCACGATCTCATTCAGCAGGGCAAGCTCACGCTCGACAAAAGCGAGAACGATGACAAGGTGCTCACCTTCCACGACTCTTGCAACGTGGCGCGCGCCTCACGCATGGGTGACACCCCGGGCGGTCAGTTCGAGATTCCGCGCGCCATCATCAAGGCCACCTGCAACCATTTCCACGACATGGACGAGGACACCATCCGCGATCGCACCTTCTGTTGCGGCGGCGGAGGCGGTCTGCTCACCGATGACCTCATGGAGCTGCGCGTCAAGGGCGCCAAGCCTCGGCTCGATGCGCTCAACAACGTCATGCAGGAGAAGGGCGTCACCCACATGGCGGCCATCTGCGCCATCTGCAAAAGCCAGTTCACCAAGGTGCTGCCCTACTACGGCATGGAGATGGACCAGATCGTCAGTGTGCATCAGCTCGTCTCCAACGCCATCGTGCTCACCCCCGGGCCGGATGATGAGGAGCCCGAGGAGGACGATCCGGACAGCGAGGATGCGCTGAGCGACGAGGCGGCCTGATCGGGGCCATTGCGCGAGACGACCCGCGCCCAGCCCATGCCGCGCGGGCGCGTCCTGACAAGAACCCCTGATCCTGCGTCAGGGCCGAAACCGGTACGAGGAGTGATTTAAGATGGCGACTTCCAGCGACGAGATGAAGATGCAGCCCACCTGGCGCCGTTTCGAGGACGGCAACCACGTCTGGGAGGACCTCACCGACCAGATCTTCAACCAGGACCGCTCCCACAAATGCCCGACCTATGTGCACAAGACGCCGCCCTGTCAGGGTAGCTGTCCCTCGGGCGAGGATATCCGTGGCTGGCTGGCCATCGTGCGTCAGCAGGAGCGTCCGCCGGAAGGGCTGGACTGGCGCGAATACGCCTTTCGTCGCTCGACCGATGCTAACCCCTTCCCGGCCATGATGGGCCGCGTCTGTCCGGCGCCCTGTCAGGACGGCTGCAACCGTAACGAGCTGGAAGATTTCGTTGGTATCAACGCGGTCGAGCAATTCATCGGCGATACCGCCATCGCCAACGGCTATCGCTTCGAGGCCCCGGCGGCCGACACCGGCAAGCGCGTGGCCATCATCGGCGGCGGTCCGGCGGGTCTGGCGGCGGCCTATCAGCTGCGCCGGCGCGGACATGCCTGCACCATTTTCGAGGCCAACAGCGACCTAGGCGGCATGTTCCGCTTCGGGATTCCCGGCTATCGCGTGCCGCGCGACAAGCTCGATGCCGAGATTCAGCGCATTCTCGATCTGGGCCAGATCGAGGTGCGGCTCAACACCCGCGTGGGTCGCGACATCAGCGTCGAGGAGATCGAGCGCAGCCACGACGCCGTGCTCTGGGCGCTGGGCTGTCAGAGCGGCCGCGGCCTGCCGGTGCCGGGTTGGGCGGACACGCCGAACTGCGTCTCGGGCGTGGCCTTCCTCAAGGCCTTCAACGAGGGCCGCCTGAAGGTGACCGCCAGCAAGGTGGTGTGCGTCGGCGGCGGCGATACCTCGATTGACGTGGTCTCGGTGGCGCGCCGTCTCGGTCACATCAGCAAGACCCATCCGAACGAACTGCCCGAGCGCGTCATCCGCGACGGCTATGTGGCGCACGACGCAGCGGTCACTGCGGCGGCCGAGGGCGCCACGGTAACGCTCACCTCGCTCTTCAAGCGCGAGCAGATGACCGCCTCCGAGCACGAGGTCGATGACGCCACCCGCGAGGGCGTGACCATTCTCGATGGGGTCATGCCGGTTGAGGTCATCAAGAATGCCGAGGGTCGCGCCACCGGCCTCAGGATTGCCGACTGCGCCATGACCGACGGTCGTCCCACCCCGGTCGAGGGCACCGAGCGCGTGCTGGAGGCCGATCTCATCGTGGCCGCCATCGGACAGGGCGGCGATCTGAGCGGTCTGGAGCAGTTCGACAACGGACGTGGCCTGATCGACTCGGACAAGTTCTATCAGGTGCCCGGCAAGGCGGGGCACTTCGTTGCGGGCGACATCATCCGTCCGCATCTGCTGACCACCGCCATCGGGCAGGCCTGGATTGCCGCCGACTCCATCCATGCCTATGTGATGCAGGAGGAGCACAAGCGCCGTCCCAAGGTCGATGTGCATCACTTCAACCTGCTTGAAAAGATGACCGAGGCGCATCTGGCCCCGGAGACCTTCGAGGCCGAGAAGCTCGGCGATCTGCGCGGCACCTCCGACGGCAACTGGGCTATCCACAACTACGAGGACCGCTCCGGCGCCGAGGTCATTCCGCACGAGGAACTCTACCTCGGCCATTTCAACTATGTGGCGCGCAACCTGCGCACGGAAGAGGTGCCGAGCGCCGAGGAGGTGCTGGGTCACTTTCACGAGCGCGTCATGGGTCTCTCCGAGGCCGAGGCGATCGACGAGGCCAAGCGCTGCATGAGCTGCGGCATGTGCTTCGAGTGCGACAACTGCGTCATCTTCTGTCCCCAGGATGCGGTCTTTCGGGTGGACAAGAACAAGCGCACCACAGGGCGCTACGTGGATACCGACTACAGCCGCTGTATCGGGTGCCACATCTGCGCCGATGTCTGCCCGACCGGCTACATCAAGATGGGTCTGGGCGAGTAAAGGAGAGGAGGGGCGTCGATGGCCAAAGCCTTACCGAGAGCCAGCCTCGTCGCCATGGCCCTGGCCTGGACGCTGGGCGTCCAGGCTGTCGCGGCGGACGAGCAAAAGATGCGCAGCTACGTGGTCGAGGGCTCCAGGGCCGCCACGCTCGATGCCTGTGTCGAGCCGACCAATGAGATGCGGCGCAAGCATATGGAATTCATCAAACATCAGCGCATCGCCACCGTGCATGAGGGGATTCGCTCGACGCCATACAGCCTGGCGGGTTGTGTGGAGTGCCATGTGAGCCAGGATGCCGGAGGGCAGGGCGCCATCCCCATTGACCGCCCGGATCAGTTCTGTGGCGCCTGTCATGCCTATGCGGCCGTGGATCTGAACTGTTTCGACTGTCATTCCGCACTGCCCGAGGGGTCGTCCGAGGCGGCGGCCGCAGCACATCGGGCGGCTGGTCTTGCGCAATCCCCAGCGGAGCGCGCGGAAGGAGCGGGGCACTGATGAAAGACGACAACCAAGTGATCGACCCGAATCGTCGCGCCGTGCTCGGCGCTGGCGCGGCGCTGGGCGCGACCCTGGTGGCGCCCGGTGTTTTCCTGCACGCCGTTGCGGGCACGCCACGCACCGAGCCGGTGAGCGATGCCGTGCGCTGGGGTCTGTTGGTGGATACCAGCAAATGCGCCGATGGCTGCACCGCCTGCGTCGAGGCCTGTGAACATGAGAACGGGCTCGATCTCCAGCACCGCCCCGAAGAGGAGCGTGAGGAGAAGTGGGCCACCCAGCGCGCGGCCTGGATTCGCAAGGTCAAGGTTCAGGACAACCACACCGGGCGGGTGACCAATCTGCCGCTCATGTGCCAACACTGCGAGCATCCGCCCTGTGTCGATGTCTGCCCGACCGGCGCCTCCTTCAAGCGCGCCGATGGCATCGTCATGGTGGATCGTCATCTCTGCATCGGCTGCCGCTACTGCATGATGGCCTGTCCCTACAAGGCGCGCAGCTTCATCCATGAGGACGTGGCCGCGCAGCTCACCCGCGTGCCGCGCGGCAAGGGCTGTGTCGAGAGCTGCAACCTCTGCGTGCATCGGCGCGATCATGGCGAGGACTCGACCGCCTGTGTCGATGCCTGTGCCGAACAGGGGCATGGCGCCCTGCTCTTTGGCGACCTGAACGACCCGGAGAGCCCCTTGCGCCAGAAGCTGCGCGAGCTGCCCACGCGCCAGTTGCGCGAGGATCTGGCGCTCAACACCGGCGTGCGCTACGCGGATATCTGATCAGGGGGCTGGAGCATGACAACAAAGCGAATCGTCTATCGCGAGTGGCGTATCCCCTCGGCGCGTTACTGGAGCATTCTCGGCATCCTGTCCGCCATCCTGGGCCTGGCCCTGCTCGCCTTCGCCTTGACCGAGCACCACGGCCACTGGGTCACGGGCATGAACAACTCGGTGGTCTGGGGGCTGCCGCATGTGTTCGCGGTCTTTCTCATCGTCGCCGCCTCGGGCGCCATCAACGTGGCCTCCATCGGTTCGGTGTTCGGCGTGTCCATCTACAAACCCCTGGGGCGCCTCTCCGGGTTGCTCGCGGCGGCCCTGCTGGTGGGCGGGCTCATGGTGCTGGTGCTCGATCTGGGGCGGCCCGAGCGGCTGGTGGTGGCCATGACCCACTACAACTTCAGCTCCATCTTCGCCTGGAATATTCTGCTCTACACCGGCTTCCTGGCCATTGTGATCGCCTATCTCTGGACCATGGCGGACCGCAAGGGGCAGGCCTACAACCGTCCCGCCGGCATTGCGGCTTTGGTCTGGCGTCTGGCGCTCACCACCGGCACCGGCTCCATCTTCGGCTTTCTGGTCGCGCGCCAAGCCTACGACGCCGCCATCCTCGGACCCATGTTCGTGGTCATGTCCTTTGCCTACGGGCTCGCGGTCTTCATGCTGGTGCTCATGGTGAGCTTCGACGAGGAAGGCCGTCCGCTCGGGCCGCGCATGCTTGCCCGGCTGAAGAACCTGCTCGCGCTCTTCGTGCTTGGGGTGCTCTATTTCATCCTGGTCTATCACCTGACGAATCTCTACACGGCCAAGGACGCGGGCGTGGAGGCCTGGATTCTGTTCGGCGGCGGTTTCTACACCTTCGCCTTCTGGGTCGGCTGGATTCTCATCGGGAGTCTGGCGCCGCTTGGCATCCTCTATCATCCCGAGCTTGGCCGGGACTGGAACTGGATTGCCACCGCCTGCGCCCTGGTCATCTTCGGCGGACTCTCGGCCATGTATGTGGTCATCATCGGCAGTCAGGCCTATCCGATGGAGCTTTTCCCCGGCAAGACCATTCTGGAATCGGGCTTCTTCGATGGGGTTAATGGCGAGCATGCCCCCTACAGCCCGAGCCTGCCCGAATTGCTGCTGGGACTCGGCGGGGTGGCGCTTGCGCTCCTCATCACTGCGGTCGGGGTGCGCGTGCTGCAATTCCTGCCCGACTCGCTGGCCGACGACGCCCTGCCGCCCGAGCCCTGCGAGCTGGCCGAGGCGCCCGCCACCGGACGCTGAGACTCGCCGATATCTGCAAGCCTCACCCCTCTCTGGCCCCTTCCCGGGGCGGAGAGGGGCGCGGCGCTGCTCGATCCTTGCCGCTGTTCACAGGGAAACGCCCGCCAGCCGATGCCCGCACTCTATCTTGCCGCCCCGCAGAAATCCTCGGGCAAGACCAGCCTCGCCATCGGACTCTGTCGAGCCTGGCGCAAGCGCGGCTTGCGCGTGCAGCCCTTCAAGAAGGGTCCGGACTATATCGACCCGCTCTGGCTGAGCGAGGCCTCCGGGCGCGCCTGCTTCAATCTCGACTACCACTGCATGAGCCCCGCCGAGATTGGCGCGGCCTTCGCGCGCGAATCCGCCGGCGCCGATCTCGGCCTGATCGAGGGCAACGTGGGGCTGTTCGACAGCCCCTCGCTCGATGGCGCGGGCAGCAATGCCGAGCTGGCCAAGCAGCTTCGCACCCCCCTGGTGCTGGTGGTCAACTGTCATGGTCTGGCGCGTGGCATCGCGCCCCTGCTGCTCGGCTATCAGGCCTTCGACCCGGAGCTGCAACTGGCCGGCGTGGTGCTCAACAAGGTGGGCGGCGCGCGTCATGCGGCCAATCTGCGCCGGGTGGTCGAGCACTACACCGATCTGCCGGTGTTCGGCATTCTGGAGCGCGACGCGGCGCTCAGCATCGACGAGCGCCATCTGGGGCTGATTCCCAGCAATGAGGCCGCCGAAACCGAAACCCTGATCGCGCGTCTGGCCGAACGGGTGGCCGAGTCGCTCGATCTGGAGGCGCTGCTGGCGCTAGCCGAGACGGCTCCTGCCTGCGACGTCCCTGCTCAGGTGCCAAGCCCGGCGTCTCGGCCTCAGCCACTGGGTGGCGGCGCGCAGGACAGCGCGAGACGTCCGCCGCGCATCGGCATCGCGCGTGATGCCGCCTTCGGTTTTTACTATCCCGACGATCTGCGCGCCCTCGCCGAGGCCGGCGCCGAGCTGGTGCCCTTCAGCCCGCTCGCCGATGCCCAACTGCCCGAGGTCGAGGCGCTTTTCATCGGCGGCGGTTTTCCCGAGTGCCACATGGCGGCGCTGGAGGCCAATGGTTCGCTGCGCCATGCCATCCGCGACTTCATCGCAGCGGGCGGGCCGGTCTATGCCGAGTGCGGGGGGCTGATGTATCTGTGCAAGACCCTGCGCTGGGGCACGGAGTGTCGCGCCATGGTGGGCGCACTCGACGCCGAGGTGGAGATGCGCCCGCGTCCCCAGGGGCGCGGCTATGTGCGGCTGCGCGAGACCGATCAGGCGCCCTGGCCGGGCGCCGAGCCGGGGCGCGAGATCCGGGCCCACGAGTTTCATCACTCCGCCATCGTCACACCGCATTCCGCCTGGCGCTATGCCTACGAGGTGCTGCGCGGCAGCGGCATCGACGGGCGCCATGACGGCATCGTGCAGGGCAATCTCCTCGCCTGTTACGCGCATCTGCGCGCCGTGGGCGGGCATGACTGGACCACCCGTTTTCTGCGTCATATTGAGCGCTGCCGGGATTTGGGTCTGGGCGCTAAGCGGGGCCTGCGGTGAAAATCTCTGTTCTCGCCCACATCCTCTCGGCCAATCTCGGCTTACAGGCGCATTGGGTCTCCAGGCCCAAGAGTGTATTCTGACGCCACAGGCGCACGCATCACGACGAAGGGGCAGCGATGTTCACACTCACCACGGCAGCCGCCGCACAGGTTCTGAAAGCCGCCCGCGAGGGCGGAACCGAGGGCATGGCCTTGCGTCTGGCCGCCTCGACCCGTGCGGATGGCGGTATCGACTATCGCATGGGCTTCGACGATATCGACGAGCACGACATCCGCATCGAGACCGAGGGCGTGACCCTCATCATGGCGCCCGACTCGGTCGCGCTGCTCGATGAGGCGACCATGGACTATGTCGAACTCGAACCCGGTCAGTTTCACTTCATCTTTCTCAACCCGCGCGATCCGCACTATCGCCCCCCCACCGAGGGCTGAGGCCGGCGCATGGAACTCGCCGACGCGGATCGCTTTCAGTTGCGCATTCTGCTCGCGACTGAGCCGTTGGCACTGCGTCTCGACGAGGCAAGCGCCACCTTGGTTGGCTTGCGCGCCGACGGTGGCGAGTCGGTGCTGCGGCTCAATCCGCCGGGCAGCGCGCTCGAGCCCTATCTGCGTCTGGTGCGCCAATACATCTCGGGCCAGCTGCTCGGGTCGCCCGGCGGCTATCCGGTCTATCTGCGCCGCTGGAGCCGCATGGGGCAGATGCGCGCCGAGAGCCTCGAACAGCTCCTGCGTCTCGCCGAACCCGAGGCGGTCATCGCCGCCGTTTCCTCGCCGGGTCTGACCGAAGAGCTGGCGCGGCGCGCCTGGTGGGCGCTCGAAAATGTCGAGAACGCCCGCCACATGCTCGCCAATACTGCCATCGCGGCCAGCCCCATGGGGCCGCAGCTGGCCGACTATCTGCGCGACCATCTGCCCTTCGAGACCGAGGACGAGCGCGCCATGGACACGGTGCGGCTTATTTTGCAGCCGGGCCTGATCGGCGCCGAGGCGCGTGCCGCGCTCTGGCGCGCTGCGGCTCGCCGCCCGGCCTGGCGGCTGGGTTTTCTGCAGGCCGGGGCCGAGGCGCTGCCCGAACCCGCGCCGGCGCGTGCGCTGCATCCGCATCTTGCCGAGCGCGCGGCCCAGGGCGAGCCGATTGCCGCGCTCGTGGCGCATCTCTACAGCGGTTCGGGCCAGCGGTTTCTCGCCACCCTGGCCGAGACGCTGGAGCGGCTTCCCAGCCAGGAGCTGCTGCTTGCGCACTTTGCCGTGTTGCGCGCGGTTTTCGCCCCGCTGCGTCCCGGGGGCGATCCCGATCTGGCGCTCGACGCCTTGCGCGAGGAGGCCGAGCGCTGGGTGCAATC
>JAFGTZ010000332.1 GCA_016938795.1 Chromatiaceae bacterium
CTCTTAGACAGCACGCAGTCTAAAACACCAGCGCCCTATCCCTGCTCAACAAGCCCCATCGTCTTCACCACCCGATCAAGCTCCACCAGCGTTTCCAATAATTCACGCATCCGTCCCAGCGGCCAGGCATTGGGGCCATCGCTCAAGGCGTTGTCGGGATCGGGGTGGGTTTCCATGAAGAGTCCGGCGATACCGGCGGCGACGGCCGCGCGGGCGAGCACGGGCACGAATTCGCGCTGACCGCCCGAGCGGGTGCCCTGCCCGCCCGGCAACTGAACTGAGTGGGTGGCATCGAACACCACTGGGCAGCCGGTCTCGCGCATCACGGCGAGCGAGCGCATGTCGGAGACCAGATTGTTATAGCCAAAGGAGACGCCGCGCTCGCAGACCATGAGTTGCTGATTGCCCGTGGCGCGCGCCTTCTCGACCACATGCTGCATGTCCCAGGGGGCGAGAAACTGGCCCTTTTTGAGGTTAACCGGTTTGCCCTGGCGCGCCACGGCCTGAATGAAATTGGTCTGGCGACAGAGAAAGGCCGGGGTCTGGAGCACATCAACCACAGCGGCCACCTCATCAAGCGGGGTGTCCTCATGCACATCGGTGAGCACGGGCACGCCAATGCGCGCGCGCACCCCGTCGAGAATCCTCAGCCCCGCCTCCATTCCTGGCCCGCGAAAGCTGGCGCCCGAGGAACGATTGGCCTTGTCGAATGAGGATTTGTAGATGAAGGGAATCCCGAGCGCCTCGGTCAGCTCCTTCAGCGCCCCGGCCGTGTCCTGCGCGAGCGTTTCGCTTTCGATAACACAGGGCCCAGCAATCAGAAAAAGTGGCCGGTCGAGACCGACCTCAAAACCGGCCAGGGGCATCATGCGGCGGGGTCTCCGTTGAATTCGCGCTGCACCAAGGCCGCGCGGACAAAGCCGCAGAAAAGCGGATGCCCGTCGCGCGGCGTCGAGGTGAACTCGGGATGGAACTGGCAGGCGATGAACCAGGGATGATCCGGAATCTCGATGATCTCGACCAGACGGTTATCGAGCGACCAGCCCGAGAAGCGCAGCCCGGCATCCTTGAGTGTATCGAGATAGGCGTTATTGAATTCGTAGCGATGGCGATGACGCTCGCGCACCTGCGGCTGGCCATAGACCTGCCGCGCCAGGCTGCCCGGCTCAAGGCGGCAGTTCTGCCCACCAAGACGCATACTGCCGCCGAGGTCGCAGGCCTCGTCGCGAGTTTCGATACGCCCCTGATCGTCGCGCCACTCGGTGATGAGGGCGATGACCGGATGCGGACTCTGGCGGTCGAATTCGGTGCTGTGCGCGCCCTCCAGACCGGCCACATCGCGCGCGTATTCAATCACGGCGACCTGCATCCCGAGGCAGATGCCCAGATAGGGAATGCGCCGCTCGCGCGCATAGCGCACCGTGCGGATCTTGCCTTCGATACCGCGCTCGCCAAAGCCGCCCGGAACCAGAATGGCATCGAGCCCGTCGAGACAGGCCGTCCCTTCCTGCTCGATGACCTCGGAATCGAGATAGAGGATTTCTACCCGAGTGCTGGTATGCACGCCCGCATGGTTGAGGGCCTCGGAGAGTGATTTATAGGCCTCGGTATGATCCATGTATTTGCCGACCATGCCGATGCGCACCCGATGTTCGGGATGATCGAAGCCTTCGAGCACCCGATCCCACTCGGCGAGATCGGCCTCGGGAACCTCCAGCGCGAACTGACGCACCACCAGCTCATCGAGCCCCTGGGCATGCAGCAGGCGCGGAATGCGATAGATGTTGTCGGCATCCACGGCGGAGATGACCGCGCGCTCCTCGACATTAGTGAAGAGTGCGATCTTGCGTCGCTCGTCCTCGGGCACATGGTGCTGGGCGCGACAAAGCAGGATGTCGGGCTGGATGCCGATGGAGCGCAGCTCCTTCACCGAGTGCTGGGTAGGCTTGGTTTTAATCTCACCGGCGGTGCTGATGTAGGGCACCAACGTCAGGTGCATGAAGAGCGCGTTCTCGCGCCCCTCCTCGACACGCATCTGGCGGATGGCCTCCAGAAACGGCAGCGACTCGATATCGCCCACGGTGCCGCCGATTTCGACCATGGCAATGTCGGCGCCCTCGGCCCCGAGCCGGATGCTGGCCTTGATCTCGTCGGTGATGTGCGGGATGACCTGCACGGTGCGCCCGAGATAGTCGCCACGACGCTCCTTGCGGATGACGCTCTCGTAGATCTGCCCGGTGGTGAAGTTGTTGTTGCGACCCATGCGGGTGCGCAGAAAGCGCTCGTAGTGACCAAGATCAAGATCGGTCTCGGCCCCGTCGTCGGTCACATAGACCTCGCCATGCTGAAAGGGGCTCATGGTGCCCGGATCCACATTGATGTAGGGATCAAGCTTGATCATGGTGACGCGCAGACCGCGCGCCTCAAGCAGCGCGGCGAGCGATGCGGATGCAATGCCTTTGCCCAGCGACGAGACAACACCGCCGGTGATAAAAATATATTTGGTCATAAGGGGGAACGGGAGGGATCAAGGGCGGTGGCCCGAATGCGCGAACAAAGTACCAAAATCGCGCCGCTTGCTCAATCAGCGCCAGC
>JAFGTZ010000333.1 GCA_016938795.1 Chromatiaceae bacterium
CCGCAGCCTCGCCCTCGGCAGCCTCTCCAATCGCGTCAACCGCCTGGTCGGCGTCATCGACGAGCTGATGGTGCGCCAGCGCGAGCCTGCGCAAGCAGACCCTGGCGCATAGCACTCGATATCAAGTCCACCTAGAAGGAGCCGTGCCCTCCCTCAACATATCCTCAAACGCGCTTAGGCTTTTCCTTTTGCAAGGTTTTGACAGGCGGCGCGCAAATCGCTTATAAGTGATAACTATTCTTAATACGGCATTTGCGCCATTATCCCCTTGCATTACAACAGGAGTCGTTAACCCGTGAAGCTATCGCCACTTGCTTCCGCCATCGCGCTGACCCTCTTAAGCCAGACCCCCGTCCTGGCTCAATCCCTCGAAGAGCGCGTCTCGCGTCTGGAGGCCGAGAACCGCGCTCAGGCCGCCACCATCGCCCGCCAGCAGGCCATGCTCGAAGGCTCGCCCGAGCGGGTGCGGACCTTGGTCGAGGCGCAAGACGCCTCAGGCTCTGGTCTCCCGGGCTGGATCAGCGGTCTCGAAATCAGCGGCCTCATCGAGATCGAGGCGAGCCATACCTCGCCCGAGGAGGGCGACAACGAGAGCGCGCTGGATCTGGCAACCCTGGAACTCGGCATCGCATCCCAGGTGAATGATTGGGTAGGAGCCGAGGTGCTGCTCAGCTATGACTCGGACAGCACCGACTTCGAGGTGGATATCGCCGCCGTGACCCTCGCGAATGTCGAGCGCAATCCGCTGTTTTTCACCGCAGGTCAGTTCTATGTCCCCTTCGGCGCCTATGAAACCAACCTCGCCTCCGATCCCCTGACGCTGGATCTGGGCGAGACGCGCGAGACGGCGGCCCAGTTCGGTTTCGTTCAAGGCGACTTTAACGGCAGCCTCTATGTCTTCAATGGCGATCGCGACATCGACGGCGACGACACCATCAGCACCTGGGGCGCGCATCTCGGCTTTGCCCAGGAGTTCGAGGATCGCACCTGGTCGTTCGGTGCGGGCTATATCAGCGATCTGGGCGATTCCGACGGGCTTCAGGATACGCTTGCCGACAATCTCGGCGGAACCGATCCGAGCGAGCGCACCGGCGGCTGGACGGCCCATGCCTCGGCCCAGTTCGGAGCCTTCAATATAATCGGCGAATATCTCAGCGCCGCCGATCATTTCGACGCCGCCAGCCTGAGCTTCGACGGCAAGGGCGCCCCCAGCCCTCGGCCTGGAACCTAGAGATGGGCTATAGCTTCCCGGTGATGGGGCGCGACAGCCTTGTCGCGCTGGCCTACCAGGGCTCCGACGAGGCGCTGGCGCTGGAACTGCCCAAGGAGCGCTGGCTGGTTGGCTGGTCGGTCGAGATTCTCGACAACACCTCGCTCGCCTTCGAGTGGTCGCATGACATCGACTACGACCGCTCCGAGGGCGGCAGCGGCGACTCCACCGACACCCTGCTTGCCAAGCTCGCGGTCGCGTTCTGATCGACCGCGCGGAAGCGGCGCGGCCTCGCGTCCGCTTCCGCGCACGGCCCTCCTGGCCATCCCTTGCCCTGGAACTTGTCTCGACCCGTCGCCATCTGTGGCACCATTGCCCCGCGTGGCGCAACCCCTATTTCCGAGGCAGTTTCCATGGACGCAGAGGTCATCATCATCGGCGCCGGACTCTCCGGCCTTGCCTGTGCCCTCGCCCTGCGCGAGTCGGGCATCGAGCCACTGATTCTTGAGGCTGGCGAGCGCGTCGGCGGGCGCGTGCGCACCGAGCAGCGCAGCGGCTTTCTGCTCGATCAGGGCTTTCAGGTACTCCAGACCTGGTACCCCGAGGCGCAGCGCCTGCTCGACTATGCGGCGCTCGATCTGCGCCCCTACCGCGCCGGCGCCCTGGTGTGGTGTGAGGGTCGGCTGCATCGGGTGAGCGATGTCTGGCGCCAGCCCCTGGAGCTGCCCCGGATGCTGCTCTCGCCCATCGGTTCGCTGGCCGACAAGGCGCGCCTGGGCCTGCTGCGCGCGCGCATCCTGCGCGGCGATCTGGATGCGCTCTACAGCCGCCCCGAGCACACCACGCTCGACTATTTGCGCGCCCGTGGCTTTTCCGACACCATGATCGAGCGCTTTTTCCGGCCCTTCTTTGCCGGCGTCTTTTTCGATCCGGAGCTTGCCACCTCCAGCCGCGCCTTCGAGTTTGTCTTTCGCGCCTTCGCACTTGGCGACACCGCGCTGCCGGCGCACGGCATGGGCGAGATCCCCGCTCAGCTCGCCGCCCGCCTACCGTCTGACTGTCTGCGACTCGGTGCGCGCGTGAGCCGTCTGCTCGATGGTGGCGTGCAACTGGAGAACGGCGAGCGGCTTAGCGCCGCGCAGACCGTCATCGCCACCGACGGCCCCGCCGCCGCCCGCTTGCTTGGCGAAACGCCGCCCCCCATGCGCGGCACCATCAGTCTGCATTTTGCCGCACCCGAGGCGCCCATCCGGGGCCGCGATCTGCTCATCAACGGCAGCGCTCAGGGGGTGGTGAATTCAGTCGTCTGCCCCAGTAACCTGAGCGCGCACTATGCCCCGGCGGGCGCGGCGCTCATCACGGTCAACTGCTTCGGCGCCGAGCACAACCCGGATGCGCTGGAGACCCAGATCCGGCGCGAACTCGGACAGTGGTTTGGCGCTCAGGTCGCGCGCTGGCAACGTCTCGCGGTCTGTCGCCTTCCCCATGCACTGCCCGATCAATCGCCACCCGTCACCCCCGCACATCCCAGACGCCTGCGCGAGGGTCTCTGGCTCTGCGGAGAAGGCGCCGCACCGCCCTCCATTCACTGGGCCCTGACCAGTGGCCGACTGACTGCCGAGGCCCTGGCGCGCTCCCTCGTGCCGAGGCGGCAGGCGGCCTCGTCCTGACGTCGGGCGCGCTGCATGGCCGCTCACCGAGGCGCGGAACACGCCTACTCGAACAGCAGGCGATTATCCGTTCCGCTCTCGCCGCGCATCTCGATGTAGAGCTGCGAGGCGCGCGACCAGTCGCAGTCAGGAAAGGTCTGTTCGGCCTCGCCGAGCTTGGCGCGAAAGGCCTCCTCGGTCTTGGCCGCGACCAGGGCGGCATGGCGTCCGATGCCCTCCTCGCGAATGAAAAGACAGGCATCCATGAGATCGGCGAGCTTGACGATAAAGGCCAGCGGCGTGTTCTTGAGCGCGCCCTTGCTGGCGGCAATCTCGGGGGCAATCTCGCGCTCGATGCGCGCGATTGGGTCATCCGCGCCGGCAAGCTCGGCCACCCACCGCTTCAGGGGCGAGGGCATGTCACCCATGATGAGTTCGGGCGCATCATGGGTGAGTGCATATTCAAGCGCGAGCAGCCGGGTCTCGGCGGGCAGACTGTCGCCGAGAATGCGCGCCATGAGTTCGCGCGCGATCATGGTCACCAGATAATGATGCTCGGCCAGCGTCTGGCTGCGCGCACAGCGCACCGAATGCCAGCGAGTCACATGCCCGGAACGGGCATAATCGAGCATATTCAGTCGCAGACCCTGCATCGGGCACTCCCTTGATTTGATTGAACACGACCATGCAAGCCTATTATTTCACCCTGCATATCTCCCGCAGCGACTATCTGCGTTACTATCAGGGCAGCGCAGCGCGAGTGGTAGTCAAGGCGCAGGACGGGCGCAGCCTCTCGCTGCCCGCCGCGAACTTTCGGGCCTTTGTTTCACATGAGGGCATTCACGGCACTTTCCGTCTCACCGTGAACGACCAGCAGCGCCTGCAATCGCTGGAGCGCTGGCCGCCCTCGCCGCCCGGCACCACGGCCTGACGTACGCCGTCAGTCGCCTCTCTCCTTCTCATTCACGATCCTCTCTGCATCATCCATGACCTTCGACGCCCTTTCGCTCTCCGAGCCGCTTCTGCGCGCACTCGCCAAGATCGGCCACCATCAACCCACACCCGTGCAGGCAGCTGCCATTCCGGCGGCACTCGCGGGGCGCGATTTGCTGGTCTCCGCCGCCACCGGCTCGGGCAAGACAGCGGCCTTTCTGCTGCCCAGCCTGCAACGTCTGCTCGACAGCGAGGCGCCGCCTCAGGGCGTGCGCGCCCTGGTGCTGACCCCAACCCGCGAACTCGCGCGCCAGATTCACGACACCTTCCTGCAACTCGCGAGCTATACCCGGCTGACCGCTGAGGCCATCACCGGGGGCGAGTCGCGCGCGCACCAGATCAGCGCACTGCGGCGCAACCCCGATCTGCTCATCGCCACACCGGGACGGCTGCGCGAATTTCTCGACTCGGGCCAGGCCGATCTGCGCGCGCTTCAGATCCTTATCCTCGATGAGGCTGATCGCATGCTCGACATGGGCTTCGCCGAGGAGGTGCTCGACATCATCGGACGCACCAATCCCGAGCGCCAAACCCTGCTCTTTTCGGCCACGCTCGAACACCGCTCGCTCGCTCGTCTCATCGGCCCCTGTCTGCGCGACCCTGAACGCATCGCGCTCGACGCGGTGCGCGTGCAGCACCCCAACATCCGCCACCAGGTGCTGCTCAGCGACGACCCCGAGCACAAGCGCCGCCAGCTCAGCTGGCTGCTTGAGCAGGAGTCCTTCGAGAAGGCGCTCATCTTCACCAACACCCGCGACTCGGCCAATCAGCTCGGCGAGGCGCTGCGCGCCGCCGGACAGCGCGTGGCGGTGCTGCATGGCGAACTCGATCAGCGCGAGCGCAAGCGTGTCATGGGGCTTTTCCAGCGTGGCGAGGTACGCGCGCTCATCGCCACCGATCTGGCCGCGCGCGGGCTCGACATCGCCGGCGTGGAGCGGGTGTTCAACCTGGAGGTGGCGCGCACCGGCGAGGACTATCTGCACCGCAGCGGGCGCACCGGGCGCGCTGGTCAGGAGGGCGTCTCCATTCTTCTGGTCGGCCCGAGCGAATGGAACCGGCTGGAGAGCATCGGGCGCTATCTGGGGCTGAACTTCGAATGGCGCGCCATCGAAGGGCTCAAGGCGCGCTTCAAGGGCCCGGCGAAAAAGAAGCGCAAGCCCGTCAAGGACGAGAAGGCCGTCAAAAAAGAGGCCGAACCCAAGCGCAAGGATCGGCTGCGTGATCGCAAAAACATCGGCAAACGGCGCAAGCCTGCGAGCGACGCCACCTCGGTCGAGGCTGGGCAATCGCCATTGAAGCGACGCCGGGACCGCTAGAGTCAGGGGGCATCTACCCGTGGAAGCGGCTTTCAGCCGCGAGCCGATAGCGATGCGCTTGCAGACAAACGCGCCACCGCACCGGCTGGCAGGCGTTGATGCCAGATTCTCAGCCTCAGCGCGGGGTTCTCGCGGCTAAAAGCCGCCCGTGGAAGCGGCTTCCAGCCGCGAGCTGACAGCGATGCGCTTGCAGACAGGCGCGCCACTGCGCCGGCAGTCTATGCCCAGCCGGTGATGCAATCGCCGGGTTGCAGGCCGAACAGGGTATCGGCACGCCCTTGATTAACGGCTATCTCGACCAGACCCAGGGCATTCTCATACCAAAAGGGCTCGCCCTGGGGCCGTTCGCAGAAGGTGCGTGCCCAGGACAACTGCTGACCACCAAGCTTGAGCCGATAACTGGCAGGATTCGCAGGTGGGCGCAGACCGGTCATAAGATTTCCGTAGCGATCGACATAGAGGATCACCGCGCGCTCAGGCGGCCAATCGGCACCGACCAGGGCATCGACACTCAGTGGCGCCAGATGCAGTGGCTCGCCCTGGCACAGCCGCGCGGCGCTTGGCGCAAACCAATCGCGCCCGTGAAAGCTGGCGCTTGTTCGCTCGGGCTGCCAGCCAATGCGCCAAACCTCGCTGTTCTCCACCGTGCGCAGCAGCGGCGCCAGTAATCCATTATCGGGTCCAATACACCACTGCTCGCCCACCCGCGCCACCAAACCCGCGCGTGTCCCGCCTACGCCTGGATCGACCACGCAGAGATTCAGGGTATTAGCGGGCAGATCGCGTACCAGCGCGGGCAGCAGCAGCGCGGCCAGATCGGGCCTGAAGGGGGGAAGGTCATGCACAAGATCAATACTTGGCACAGCCGGAAGCAGCGCATGCAGACGCGCCTGAACCTGCCCGATGTAAGGGCCGGCACCAAAATCGGTTATCAAGGCGATGCGTTTGATCAAGGCGATGTGCATGGATTTCAGCGCAGGCGCTTAACAAAAAACCGGGACGAGCCCGGTTTTCTGTTAGCGACATGGATAGGTGCGAGGCGCAATCAATCCTCGTCGCTATCCTCGGCAATGGGCCGATCAACCAGTTCGACATAGGCCATGGGGGCCGCGTCGCTAGGGCGATAGCCACACTTGAGGATGCGCAGATAACCGCCGGGACGGCTCTGATAGCGCGGCCCCAGCTCGACGAAGAGCTTGCCCACCACCTCCTTATCACGCAGGCGCGCGAAGGCCAGCCGGCGGGCGTGAACCGAATCGCTCTTGGCCAGGGTAATCAGCGGCTCGGCGACCCGGCGCAGTTCCTTCGCCTTCGGCAGGGTCGTCTTGATCAGCTCGTGACGAAACAGCGAGGCGGCCATGTTGCGGAACATCGCCTCGCGGTGCGAGCTTGTGCGATTCAAATGCCTTCCGGCTTTGCGGTGACGCATGATCCTTTTTCCCGAATAAATCTAGATCGAGTGTTGTTATCGAATGAGGCGCCTGACGGGGCTTTAGCGAACGCTCAGCTCGGCAATGTTTTCCGGAGGCCAGTTCTCAAGCCGCATCCCCAGCGAGAGGCCGCGGGTTGCCAAGACGTCCTTGATCTCGGTCAGGGACTTCTTACCGAGATTGGGTGTCTTGAGCAGCTCCACCTCGGTGCGCTGGATCAGGTCGCCGATGAGATAAATGTTCTCGGCCTTGAGACAGTTGGCCGAGCGCACGGTCAGTTCCAGATCATCGACCGGACGCAGCAAGATGGGGTCGTAGGGCGACTCCTCGTGCGTCTCGGACTCCTGGGTATCGGCCGGCCCGGTACCCTCAAGCGCGACAAAGCTTGAAAGCTGATCGCGCAGAATGGTCGCCGCGCGCTGAATCGCCTCCTGCGGGTCGATGGTGCCGTTGGTCTCCAGATCGATGACCAGACGGTCGAGGTCGGTGCGCTGCTCCACACGCGCAGACTGCACGTCGATGGCCACCCGGCGGATGGGGCTGAAGGAGGCATCGAGCGGCAGCTTGCCGATTGGACGATCCTCGCTTTCGCTGCCCAGCTCGCGCGCCATGGCCGGCTGATAGCCACGACCACGACGCACGGTCAGGGTCATGCTCAGCTCACCATCGGTGAGATTGGCGATGACCAGATCCGGATTGGCAATCTCCGCCGAGTGGTCGATCGCGATATCGCCCGCCGTCACCGCTCCCGGACCACGCTTGCTCAGGGTGAAGGTGGCTTCGTCCTTGCCGTTCAGCGAGATGGCCAGCTGCTTGAGATTGAGCAGGATTTCAAGCACATCCTCCTGCACGCCCTCCAGAGTGGTGTACTCATGCAGCACACCCTGAATCTCGACCTCGGTCACCGCATAGCCATCCATGGAGGACAGCAGGATGCGGCGCAGTGCGTTGCCAAGCGTATGACCAAAACCACGCTCCAGGGGCTCCAGCGAGACCTTGGCGTGATTCGGGCTGCCGTCAACCGGCTCGACCTTGACGATGCGCGGCTTCAGAAATTCGCCAATAGCGTCAGTCATTAGTGCCCCTCGAAAGCTCCTTACTTGGAGTACAGCTCGACGATCAGCGATTCATTGATGTCGGCCGGCAGATCGGAACGGTCAGGGATACGTTTGAAGACGCCCTTGAGCGCCTTGGTATCGACCTCGATCCAATCAACAAAGCCGTACTGCTCGGCCAGGGCCAGGGCATTCTGCACCCGCACCTGCTTTTTGGCCGGCTCGCGCACCTCGATTTCGTCATCCACATCAACCTGATAGGAGGCGATGTTGACCACGCGACCGTTGACAAGAATGCCCTTGTGGCTGACGAGCTGACGCGCCTCGGCGCGGGTTGCGCCAAAGCCCATGCGGTAGACGACATTGTCGAGCCGACGCTCCAGCAGACGCAGCAAATTCTCGCCGGTGGCGCCCTTGGTGCGGGCGGCCTTCTTGTAGTAGTTGCGGAACTGCCGTTCGAGCACGCCGTAGATGCGACGCACCTTCTGCTTCTCGCGCAGCTGCACGCCGTAGTCGGAGAGACGGCGACGGCGATCGCTTGTCTGTCCCGGCTGCTTTTCGAGGTTGCACTTGGTGTCGAGCGCGCGCGCGCGACTCTTGAGCGCGAGATCGGTTCCCTCGCGCCGGGCCAGCTTGCAGGTGGGGCCTGTGTAACGTGCCATGTCTCTTCCTGTTGATCTGTCAGACGCGCCGCTTCTTGGGCGGACGGCAGCCGTTGTGCGGAATGGGGGTCACGTCGGTGATGCTCGTGATCTTGAAACCCGCGTTATTGAGCGCGCGCACAGCAGACTCGCGACCCGGCCCCGGCCCCTTGACGTTGACGTCCAGGTTGCGCAGACCGTATTCCTTGACCGCCTGTCCGGCGCGATCAGCAGCGACCTGTGCCGCAAAGGGCGTGCTCTTGCGCGAACCACGGAAACCCGAACCGCCCGAGGTGGCCCAAGCCAGGGTGTTGCCCTGACGGTCCGTGATGGTGATGATGGTGTTGTTGAAGGAGGCGTGAACGTGCGCGATGCCGTCCGCGACCTGCTTCTTGACCTTCTTCTTGGTGTTGCGAATCGGTTTAGCCATTCGAACTTAGTCCAGTTCTGCTGCGCTTGAGCGCCCTTAACGTTTGATCGGACGACGCGGACCCTTGCGGGTACGCGCGTTGGTGCGGGTGCGCTGACCGCGCAGCGGCAGACCGCGACGATGACGGATGCCACGGTTACAACCCAGATCCATCAACCGCTTGATGTTCATCGAGACTTCGCGGCGCAGATCACCTTCGACGATGAACTTCGCGACCTCGGTGCGCAGCTTTTCGATTTCTTCGTCCGTCAGGTTCTGGATCTTGGTGTCGCGCGCAATCCCTGCCGCGTCACAAATCACGCCCGCACGGGTGCGGCCGATGCCATAGATCGCGGTCAGCGCGATCACGGCGTGCTTCTTGTCTGGAATGTTGACGCCGGCGATACGGGCCATAGCTACGAACCCCTCAGTCCTAAATGCTCAGCGGGTAAAACAGAGTAGTATAACAAAGCGCTCAATAGAGTCAACGCAGACTCATCCCTGGCGCTGCTTGTGGCGGGGATCGGAACAGATGACCCGCACCGTTCCATTGCGCTTGATGACCTTGCAGTTTCTGCACAGTTTCTTGACCGAAGCACGCACTTTCATGGTTTTCTCCTAAGGATTCGACTCGCGGCCGTCAACGCAGCATCCCGGCGCCTGGCGACTTCAGGTTGGCCTTGCGCATCAGTCCCTCGTACTGGTGGGACATGAGGTGCGCCTGGATCTGGGCCATGAAGTCCATGACCACGACCACCACAATCAAGAGTGAGGTACCGCCGAAATAGAACGGCACGTTATAGCTGACAATCAGGAACTCGGGCAGCAGACAGACGGCGGTGATATAGATGGCCCCCGCAGCGGTTAGCCGAGTCATGACGGTATCAATGTAGCGCGCGGTCTGTTCACCAGGACGAATACCAGGGATGAAGGCGCCCGAGCGCTTGAGGTTGTCGGCCGTCTCCTTCGCATTGAACACCAGCGCGGTGTAAAAGAAGCAGAAGAAGATGATGGCCGCCGCATACAGCAACACATAGACCGGTTCGCCCGGCGAGAGCGTCGAGGTCAGATCCGCCAGCCAGCGCATGTCCTCGCTGCTGCCGAACCACTGCCCCAGGGTTCCCGGAAAGAGAATGATGCTGGAGGCAAAGATGGGCGGAATGACGCCGGCCATGTTGAGCTTGAGCGGCAGATGGGTGCTCTGCGCCTGCATCATGCGCCGCCCCTGCTGACGGCGGGCATAGTTCACCGTGATGCGTCGCTGGCCGCGCTCGACAAAGACCACGAAGGCCGTCACCGCGAGCGCCAGCGCAAAGAGCGCCAGGATGGCCAGCGAATTCATCTCACCGGTGCGCGCCAGCTCCAGGGTGCCGCCGATGGCGGACGGCAGACCGGCAACGATACCCGCGAAGATGATCAGCGAGATGCCATTGCCAATGCCGCGCTCGGTGATCTGTTCGCCGAGCCACATGAGGAACATGGTGCCGGTGACCAGCGACACCGTCGCCGTGAACACAAAGCCCGGCCCGGCCTGGGTCACCAGCGCCATGCCGCCGCCCGACTGCCCCTGCAGGGCCAGCGAGATGCCAACCGCCTGGAAGGTGGCCAGCACCACGGTGCCGTAGCGGGTGAACTGGGTGATCTTGCGCCGACCCGCCTCGCCCTCTTTTTTCAGCTGTTCGAGCTTCGGCAACACCACCGTCATCAACTGCATGATGATGGAGGCCGAGATGTAGGGCATGATGCCGAGCGCGAAGAGACTGGCACGCTCCAGGGCGCCACCCGAGAACATGTTGAACATGTCGAGAATGGAGCCCTGATTCTGCTCGAAGAGAATGGCCAGGGCCTCGGGGTTCACGCCCGGAACCGGGATGAAGGTTCCGATCCGATAGACCAGCAGCGCGCCCAGCACAAAGAGCAAACGCTGACGTAACTCCGTCAGCTGTCCCATGCCGCCGAGCGCCGTTCCCATGGATCCACGTTGTTTGGCCATCCGCTTCGCGCCTATGCTCGAGTTCAGTCTTCGACCTTGCCGCCCGCCGCCTCGATGGCCGCGCGCGCGCCCTTGGTCGCGCCCAGACCGCGCACGGTCACGGCGCGACCAATCTCGCCGGAGGCGATGATCTTGGCCACTCGAATGTTGCGGGTAATCACGTTAGCCGACTTAAGCGCGGCCAGATCAATGATGTCACCCTCAACCTTCGCCACTTCGCTCAGACGCACCTCGGCAAAGAATGCGGCCTTGCGCGAGCGAAAGCCGACCTTGGGCAAACGCCGCTGCAAGGGCATCTGACCGCCCTCGAAGCCGACCTTGTGGAAACCGCCGGCACGCGCCTTCTGACCCTTGTGACCGCGACCGCACGTCTTGCCCAGACCACTGCCGATGCCGCGGCCCACACGCTTGGCGTCGGGACGGCTGCCCGCGTCGGGCTTGAGATCATTGAGTTTCATCTCAGGACGCCTCCTCGACTACCTGAACCATGTAGGACACGGTATTGACCATGCCGCGCGTGCACGGCGTATCCTCGACCTCGACCACCTGGTGCATGCGGCGCAGTCCCAGACCGCGCACGCAGGCCTGATGACGCTTGAGACGTCCATGCAGGCTGCGCACCAGCTTGACCTTCATCATCTTTTTGTCAGACATCGCTTACCCCAGGATCTGCTCGACGGTCTTGCCGCGCTTGGCAGCCACCGTCTCGGGATCGCTCATGGCGCGCAGTCCCTCGATGGTGGCGCGCACCACATTGATCGGGTTGTTGGTACCGATGCACTTGGCGAGCACGTTCTGCACGCCGAGTACCTCGAAGACGGCGCGCATGGCGCCGCCCGCGATGATTCCCGTACCTTCGGAGGCCGGCTGCATGAACACCTTGGCGGCGCCGTGACGTCCTTGCAGCGGATACTGCAAGGTGCTGCCATTGAGCTTGACCTCGATCATGTTCTTGCGGGCGTTCTCCATCGCCTTCTGGATGGCAACCGGCACCTCGCGCGCCTTGCCGCGCCCAAAGCCGACCCGACCCTTGCCGTCGCCCACCACGGTCAGCGCCGCGAAACCGAACTGACGGCCACCCTTGACCACCTTGGCCACGCGATTGACCGCTACCAGCTTTTCGAGAAGCTCATCGCCCTCTGTCTTAGGATAATTCGCCATGATCGATTCCTTAGAATTTCAGCCCGTGCTCGCGTGCCGCATCGGCGAGCGCCTTGAGTCGGCCGTGATAACGAAAGCCGGAACGATCAAAGGCGACCGATTCGACACCCGCCGAGCGCGCACGCTCAGCGATGGCCTTGCCGACGACAGCGGCGGCGGAGCTATTGCCCGTAGCGCCATCAATCGACTGGCGCAGCTCCTTCTCCAGGGTTGAGGCGCTGGCCAGAACCCGGTCGCCAGTGGGCGCGGGCTCGATCACCTGCGCATAGATGTGCCGAGGCGTGCGATGCACGCTCAACCGATAGACGCCAAGTTCACGAATCTTGGCGCGGGCCCGCGTCGCGCGACGCAGGCGAGCCTGTTTTTTATCCATTGACCTCAAGACCCCTTATTTCTTCTTGGCTTCCTTACGCAGGACATTCTCGTCCGCGTAACGCACACCCTTGCCCTTGTAAGGTTCCGGCGGACGGAACCCACGAATCTCCGCCGCGATCTGACCGACCTGCTGCTTGTCGGCGCCGCTGACGACGATTTCAGTCTGGCTCGGGGTCTCGATACTGATGCCGGTGGGCACCGGATAATCGATCGGGTGCGAGAAGCCGAGGCTGAGGTTGAGCACAGTCCCCTTGGCTTGGGCGCGATAACCCACGCCGACCAGGGTCAACTTGCGCGTGAAACCGGTGCCGCAACCCACGACCATGTTGTTGAGCAGGGCGCGGGTGGTGCCGGCCATGGCCCAGGCGTCGTCATGACCCTCGGCGCGCGCGACACGCAGCTCGTTATCCTGCTGCTCGACGCGCACCGTGGGATGCACCGTCCACTCCAGGGCGCCCTTGGGGCCGGACACCTTGATATGCTGACCCTTGATCTCGACCGAGACGCCCTTGGGTAGGCTAATGGGAGCCTTTGCAACGCGTGACATCTGTCTTCCCCCTTAGGCGACGTAGGCGATGATCTCGCCGCCCTGACCCGCTTGGCGGGCCGCGCGATCGGTCATCAGACCCTGCGAGGTGGACACGATGGCAACGCCGAGACCGCCCCAAACCTTGGGCAGATCGTCCTTGCCGCGATAGATGCGCAGTCCCGGGCGCGAGACACGCTTGATGTGCTCGATGACCGGCTTGCCGCGGAAATACTTGAGCTTGATGACCAATTCGGGCTTGCCGTCATTGGCCTCGACCTGGGCGTCGGCGATATAGCCTTCTTCCTTGAGCAGGTTGGCAATGGCCACCTTCTGCTTGGAAGACGGCATCACGATGGTGATCTTGCCGCGCTGCTGGCCGTTGCGGATGCGGGTCAGCATGTCCGCAATCGGATCCGATAGACTCATTGGGCGTCTCCTGGGTCAGTCCGTCGTTGCGACGCGATACCCGAGTGTGGGTGAAAAAGTTTGCTAGCCTACAGCTTTCAGCCTCCAGCCTCCAGCCGAGAGTGACTCGCCCGAAGCTGACGGCTGATCGCTAGCGGCTCGCTTACCAGCTGGCCTTGACCACGCCGGGTACGTCGCCGCGCATCACGGCCTCGCGCAGCTTGTTGCGCGACAGACCAAACTTGCGGTAGACCGCATGCGGACGGCCACTCACGCGGCAGCGGCGCTGCTGACGGCTGGGGCTCGCGTCACGCGGCAGCCGCTGAAGTTTCAGCGCCGCCTCGTCGATCTGCTCGGGCGTGGCGTTGCGGTCGTTGATGACGGCCTTCAGCTCGGCGCGCTTGGCGCTGTAGCGGGCGGCGGTCTGGGTGCGCTTGCGATCGCGCGCGATCATGCTCTTCTTCGCCATGGTGCAACCTCAGGTGCGGAAGGGGAAGTTAAAGGCTTCGAGCAGGGCACGCCCCTCTTCGTCCGTCCGCGCCGTGGTGGTGATGGTGATGTCAAGCCCGCGCAGGGTGTCGATCTTGTCGTAGTCGATCTCGGGGAACATGATCTGCTCGCGTACGCCCATCGAGTAGTTGCCACGACCATCGAACGACTTGGGGCTGAGGCCACGGAAGTCGCGAATACGCGGAATGGCGACATTGATGAGACGGTCGAGAAACTCGTACATCCGCTCGCGACGCAGCGTCACCTTGCAGCCAATTGGCCAACCCTCGCGAATCTTGAAGCCGGCGACCGACTTGCGCGCATAGGTCACAATCGGCTGCTGGCCGGCGATGGCGCGCATGTCGGACACGGCATGCTCCATGACCTTCTTGTCGGCCACGGCCTCGCCCACGCCCATGTTCAGCGTAATCTTTTCGATACGCGGCACCTGCATCACGCTCTTGAAGCCAAAACGCTCCTTGAGCTGACCGACGATGCGCTCCTGATACTCTTTCTGTAGTCTGGCCATCTCGCTTCCTTCGGTCAGACGTCGACAACTTCGCCGTTCGATTTGAACACGCGAACCTTGCGGCCGTCTTCCAGGATTTTGAACCCAACGCGGTCCGCCCCACCCTTCTGCGGGTTATAGAGCGCCACATTCGACACGTGCAGCGGCATCGGCTTGTCGATGATGCCCCCCGGCTCGCCGGCCTGAGGATTCGGCTTCTGATGCTTGCGCGCGATGTTGATGTTTTCAACGATCACATGCCCATCATCGACCATACGCAGCACCGTGCCACGCTTGCCCTTGTCCTTGCCCGCGATGACGATGACGTCGTCGCCCTTGCGAATCTTTTGCATTGCCCTGGAACTCCTTACAGCACTTCCGGCGCGAGCGAAATGATCTTCATGAAGCGCTCGCCGCGCAGCTCGCGGGTCACGGGGCCGAAGATACGGGTGCCGATGGGCTGAAGCTGGTTGTTCAACAGCACGGCGGCATTGCCGTCGAAGCGGATCACGGAGCCGTCGGGACGACGCACGCCCTTGCGGGTGCGCACCACGACCGCGTTGAACACATCGCCCTTCTTCACCTTGCCGCGAGGAATGGCGTCCTTGACCGTGACCTTGATGACATCGCCGATGCCCGCGTAGCGCCGATGCGATCCGCCAAGCACCTTGATGCACATCACGCTCTTGGCGCCGCTGTTGTCGGCGACGCTGAGGTTGGTCTGCATCTGAATCATGTTTGTTTACCTACGCCTTTATTCTGATTCCGGAGCTGAACCGGTGGCTGAGCGAAACGCAAAATGGACCGGGATCGCGCGGCTCACAGGTCACCGCGGCGCCTCGACTCAGCGCGCCCGCTCGATGATTTCGAGCAAACGCCACGTTTTGGTCTTGGAGAGCGGGCGGCACTGCTCGACACGGACGCGATCGCCCTCGTTGCACTCATTGGCTTCGTCGTGGGCGTGAATCTTGGTCGAGCGGCGCATGAACTTGCCATAGAGCGGATGCTTGACGCGACGCTCGATCAGGACCGTCACAGTCTTGTCCATGGCGCTGCTGACGACCCGTCCTTCCAGGGTCCGGTTGGTCTTGGTCTCGTCGCTCATGATCTGTTGCTCGCCGCCTGTTCAGCCATCACCGTCTTGATCCGGGCAATTTCCCGGCGCACCGCCTTCATGCGCGAAGGCTTCGACAACTGACCGGTACCCCGCTGCATGCGCAGGTTGAACTGCTCGCGCAGCAGCTCCATCAACTGCTTGTGCAGCTCCTCGCGGCTGCTCTGTCTCAGTTCGTTTGCCTTCATCACAGAATCGTCCGCTTCTCAAAGGTGGTCTGCACCGGCAGCTTGGCGGCGGCCAGCTTGAAGGCCTCACGCGCCAGCTCCTCGCTCACGCCCTCGATTTCGTAGAGCATACGGCCCGGCTGAATGAGCGCGACCCAGTACTCCACGTTACCCTTACCCTTACCCATGCGCACTTCGAGGGGCTTTTTCGAGATCGGCTTGTCGGGGAAGACGCGAATCCACAGCTTGCCGCCACGCTTGACGCGACGGGTAATGGTGCGTCGGGCCGCCTCGATCTGACGCGCGGTCAGACGTCCCCGCCCAGTGGCCTTGAGGCCGAACTCGCCAAAGCTGACCTTGTTGCCGCTTTGTGCGAGGCCGCGATTGCGCCCCTTGTGTTGCTTTCGGAACTTGGTGCGTTTCGGTTGCAGCATGACTTAACCCTTTCTTCCGGCGGCCTTCGGGGCCGGCTCCTCGGGGAGCTGATCGCCGAACACCTCGCCCTTGAAGATCCAGACCTTGACGCCCAGCACGCCATAGGTGGTGCGCGCCTCGGCGAAGCCATAGTCGATATCGGCGCGCAGCGTGTGCAGCGGCACCCGACCCTCGCGCGCCCATTCACTGCGCGCGATTTCGGCACCGTTCAGACGCCCCGCCACGTTGATCTTGATGCCCTCGGCGCCCAGACGCATGGTGTTTTGCAGCGCACGCTTCATGGCGCGACGGAACATGATGCGTCGCTCAAGCTGCTGGGCAATGCCCTCGGCAACAAGCTGCGCGTCGAGTTCCGGCTTGCGAATCTCTTCGATGCTGATGTGCACCGGAATGCCCATCATGGCGGACACCTTGGCGCGCAGCTTGTCGATGTCCTCGCCCTTCTTGCCGATCACCACGCCCGGACGGGCGGTGTGAATGGTGATGTGGGCGTTCTTGGCCGGACGGTCGATCTGGATGC
>JAFGTZ010000049.1 GCA_016938795.1 Chromatiaceae bacterium
AGCAGCTCCTGATCGAGACTGCCCCAGTTCACCCCGATGCGCACCGGCTTGTCGTAGCGACAGGCCAGCTCGATCATGGTCGCGAACTGGGCATCCTTCTTCTCGCCGCTGCCCACATTGCCCGGATTGATGCGGTACTTGGCCAGCGCCTCGGCGCACTCGGGATAGTCGGTGAGCAGCCGGTGGCCGTTGAAATGAAAGTCGCCCACCAGGGGCACCGCATAGCCGCGCGCATCGAGCGCCTCGCGAATGGCCGGCACGGCGCGCGCCGCCGACTCGTGATTCACCGTGATGCGCACCAGCTCCGAACCCGCGCGCGCGAGTTCGATGGTCTGCTCCACAGTGGCCGCCACATCGGCGGTATCGGTGTTGGTCATGGACTGCACCACCACGGGCGCGCCGCCGCCAACCGTAACCGAGCCGACGCGTACCGCCTGAGTCAGATGGCGCTGAATGAGAGAGGAAAGCGAGGTCATAGCAACCCTTTAAAGTCGGAAATCAATCGGATGAAAAGGAAGATGGCCCATGCCAGCGCTCAGGGCAAGGGCGCGCGCAAACCGCCGAGGATGGCGAGATAATCCGGATCATCGGGCGCGAGATAGCCCTGACGGGCGAGAAAGTCGATGATGACCAGATTGCAGTTGAGCTTGAAGTCGTTGGTGTCACGCACCAGGCGCAGCACCTCATCGACCGCAAGACGCTGAAAGGACTCCACCTCGCCGTCGGTGCAGCGCGGCTCGAAATCCGGCGGCAGTTCCAGATCATAGCAATAGATGAGATCGGGCTTGAGTCCGCGCTCGGACGCGCGGCAATAGGTCACCAGACTCACCGCGCGCGCCTGATCGGCCAGCGCGGGCTCCATGCCCGCCTCCTCGCGGCACTCCTTGCGCAGATTCTCGGCCAGCTCCACCCCATGCGGCAGACCGCCCGCTACCAGATGATCGAGCCGTCCCGGATAGACCCGCCGATCGAGCGAGCGACGCCCGATCCACATCTCGACCCCGCGCTCGGTGCGCACATAGCCATTGAGATGCTGACCGAAGGCGCGGATACCGAAAAAGGGCGCGCTCGCCCGATCAAGCACACAGATGGCCTCGTGGCGAGCGCCGGGCGTGACCGGATAGGGCTCGCCATGGCGATAAGGAATGACGCCTTGCTCGATGAGATCGTCCGTCACCTCGGCGAGCAGGGCGGAGCGTGCTGTGAAACTCGCCGGGGCCTTGACCCAGTGCAGCGCGTCCTCGCGCCGCTCGAAAACCGACGACCAGCGCCCGAGCGCCTCCAGGCTATCGCGGCGCAGACTGCCGATACGCCGCCCCGCGAACATCCAGGGGATAAAATCCTCTGGATTCCAGGCGTTGCAGGCCTGAATCTTGTCGAGCAGGCTCACGCGCCCTCCTCCGCTTTGGCCGCCTCCCAGAGCGCCTCCATGCGCGCGCGCAGCGCCGGCGCGGGCGCCTCGCCCTCGGCGCGCAGCCGCGACTCGACCGCGCCAAAGCGCCGTTCGAAGCGATGCGAGGCCGCGCGCAGCGCCTGCTCGGCATCCACATCGAAATGACGCGCGAGATTCACACAGGAGAACAGCAGATCGCCAATCTCATGCACCCGGCGGGCGGGATCGGGTTCAGCGAGTGTCTCGCGACACTCCTCCAGCTCCTCCTCGACCTTGGCGAACACCCCCTCGATCGCGTCCCAGTCGAACCCCACGCCCGCCGCCCGACGCTGGAGCTTCTGCGCCCGCACCAGGGCCGGAAGCGTCTGCGCCACCCCATCGAGCACACCGCTCTGGCCCTTGCGCTCGCGCTCGGCGGCCTTCTCGCGCTCCCAGTTCGCGCGCACCGCCGCCGCATCCTCCAGATCCGCCTCGCCGAAGATGTGCGGATGACGCCGGATGAGCTTCTCGCACAGCGTCGTGACCACGGCGCCATAATCAAAGGCCCCGGCCTCCTCGGCCATGCGCGCGTGAAAGATCACCTGCAGGAGCAGATCGCCCAACTCCTCGCGCAGCGCGGCCATGTCCTCACGCTCGATCGCCTCGGCAACCTCATAGGCCTCTTCGAGGGTATAGGGCAGAATGGAGTGAAAGCTCTGGCGCAGATCCCAGGGACAACCGGTCTCGGGGTCGCGCAGCCGGGCCATGATGGCGAGCAGGTCATCGGTCGTGTGAGCGGGCATGATTCGACAGGAATCCTGATGTTTGGATAAACTGCCCACTCCTTAGGAGCGAGCGGCGCATGACACGCATCTTAAGCGACCCCATCCATCAGGGTCCATGTCGCACCCGCCGCCAAAAAAAGTCTTGACAGTCCCGAATCACGTCGGGATAATGCGCGTCTCTTCACTGATGACGGCGACGACATCGCCTCTTGATGAAGAACAGTCAATCAGTCTGCAGGCATGCCAGACTGGACAGAGCCTCCACGGATGGAGCGCCAGAGTTCAACAAGCGCCCGTAGCTCAGCTGGATAGAGTACCTGGCTACGAACCAGGTGGTCGGAGGTTCGAATCCTTCCGGGCGCGCCATA
>JAFGTZ010000334.1 GCA_016938795.1 Chromatiaceae bacterium
AAACAGCGACGGGATCACTGAAGGAGGGAGAGAAAAACGCTGGCGAGCGACGGGCGCGGCCTTAGGTGGCGTCGAGCGCTTCGTAACTCGCGTGTGAGCGGTAGCCTCGCAGATCGCAGCGCAGATCCTCAGCGAGATGCAGATTGAGATCCAGCGGGTGAATGCCGATGCGCAGCCAGCCATTGGCGTGCGCGCGTTGGCGGTTGAAGTGGTTCCAGAGACGGATGATCGGAGCGCGGGCGGGGGTATCGGCCTCATAGCCCAGCATGGGAATGGGCAAAAAACGGCCGCTGCGGGCCGAGAGCACGCCGCCGAGGTATTCGTGATGGGCGAAGGGTAGGGCGGCGAGATCGCGTCGCGCGATGGCGCCCATGGCCCAGGCCGGGGGCACATAGAGGCTGGGGGCGGGCAGGTCGTGGTTGGCGAACCAGGCATGGTTGCGGGCGATGAGCGCGGCGATGCCTGTGGCGTCGAGCGCCAGATGCTCGGCCACGTTGCGCGAGATGAAGCGCGCGTGCAGGCGGTGATAAAGCCCGCGCGGGCGCTCGACGCGGTGCAGCCAGCCGTGTCCGGCCAGCTCGTGACCGCGTGCCAGCCACTGGCGCAGCTGATCAATCTGGGCCGCCTGCCAGTCGTGCCCCGGCACCACCAGCAGGGTGACGGGCCGCACGCCCTCGGTGTCGAGCAGATCAAGCAGGCGGGCGACCGGATCAAGCGTCTCGGGCATGACATCGTGTACCGAGACCAGGGCGCGCACAGCCGGATGGCGGTCAATTCGATTGGGTGACATCGTGGTCATCCTCGCCCGAGAGCACCGAGAGCCAGTGACGTAGATTGCGGCGGTTAATCTCTACCGCACCTTCGCGCGCAAGACGTGCCTTATGCGCGCGCAGTTCGGGATCGAGCGCGCGCACCCGCGCCAGGGTATCGGCCAGTTCCTCGTCCTCGCGAATGCTATAGAGCCCGCGTTCGAGCAGATCCCAGCTGAGAATGCCACAAGCGCCCGAGACCACCACAGCGCGCTCGCGCGCCATGGCCTCCAGCGCGATGGTGCCAAAGGACTCGACCCGGGAGGGCAGCACCAGGGCATCGACCTCGTCGATAAGATGCATGATGCGCGCGCGGCGCACCCAGCCGACATGGATGAGGTTGGGCAGCTCCTGGCAGTGCTCGCGCAGCCAGTCGCGCAAGGGGCCATCGCCGGCGATGAGAAACTCCATCTCGGGCAGGCGGCGCGCGGCTTCCACCACGCTTTCGAGGTTTTTCTCCGGGGCCAGCCGTCCGGCGAAGAGAATGCGCTGTAGCACTGGGCGCGCAGGCGTGGGCGGCTCGTCGAGAAAGCGCTTGGGGATGGGGGTGGCCATGAGGCTCGCGTGCCGCGCGCCAATGCGCTCGGCCACCTCGATCATCTCGGTGGAGTTGGCGAGCACCACCTGACTGTGGCGAAACAGCAGACGGTGGCAGGCGCTGAGATAGGCGTTGGCAATGCGGCCACCAAGACCCCAGTGCGGGAAGAGATCGGTGAGCGCCTCGAAATGGGTGTGAAAACCGACGATGAGCCGCGCCCCGCGCCGGCGCGCGAGCGACATGCCGAGCATGCCATAGGGGCCAGGGGTGGGCACGATGACCACGTTGGGACTGAGGCGGCGCAGGCGTCCGCTCAGCAGGCTCCAAGAGGGCAGCAGCACGCGCTGGGTCGGATCGCCGGGCAGCGGCAGGGGCAAGCCGCCGTACCAGCGGTCACGATGAAAGCGCGGGGCGATGAGTTCGACCCGGGCCCCGCTGCCGCGCAGATGGTCGGCGAGATCGCGGTAGTAGGCGCCGACCCCGTTTCGCTCGGGGGCTGCGTCGGAGATGATGGCGACACGCAGTGCGCTGGCATCGGGGTCGCGGCCCGGCGGCGTGTTCTCATCAGGGGCGGTCAAGGTCAGCATGATGCGGCGGATTCCGTTTGGAGGCCCGGGGCCGCGAGCGGCGCGCCCATGCTGGCATCGCGACGGGCAAGAAGTGCGCTGTAGAGCGGCCCAAGCTCCTGCTCGATCGTTTCGGCGGAGAGTCCGAACTGATCCAAGCTGTAGCGGTGGGCGCTCTGATAGCCGCGCGAGCGGCTGTCGAGTGCGCGCAGTCGGTGCTGGTAGGCGGTGCTCATGCGTAGACCGAGGCGTTGATAGAAACGCTGGATGGTGGCGCTCAGATCGCCCTTGAGGTCGCTCATGGTAACCCAGAAGCAGGCCGAGGCGGGCATGTTGGCGAGCGCCTCATGCAGGTTGCTGTAATAAAAGCCGAGCTGCTGGCCAAGACGCGTGCGCAGCTCGGGCATGATGCGCTCGCTGTCGAATAGCGCTAGCCCTCCCTCGATGGAGCTGAGCTGCGAGGGCAGGGTCTGGGTGGGCGGGCGCAGACAGACCAGAAAGCGCGCATCGGGGAAGTGCTCGCGCAGGCTCCCGGCCAAGGGGGCGAAGGCGGCGTTCTTCGAGAGCAGGCGCCGTTCAGGACCATGCACATAAAGATGTTTCTGCAGACAGCGGTGGTAATAGTGCATCAGACGTTCGCGCTCGCGGGCTGAGAGGTCGCGGTCGAAGGTGCCCATGCGCCAGATCCGTTCTGACTGGGGAAAGGGCAGCATGAGGATGAAGCAGGCGAGCGCCGGAGTAAATGCGAAATAGTCTTCCTCCGGATCGGAGAGGCGCATGCTGTGTACATCATCGAGCGCGCCGAACACCAGCCGCTCCAGCACCCCGAGCAGACGCTCCAGCGGGCGGCCAATCCGCGCATCGAGCCGCCCGAGCCCCATCCAGAAGCGGCGCGCGCTCACCGAGAGCGCGAAGAAGCATTCCCAGGTGCTGAAGGTGGTGAACTGCTCGTCTTCGGCCAGCACCCGGTGCAGATGGGTGGTGCCGCTGCGCGGCACGCCAAGCACAAAGAGGGGCTCGCGAATCTCGACCCTGCGATAGCCGCGAAAGAACAGCTCGTCGAGCAAAAAGCCTATCCAATGAATGGCCTGCACCAGGGCGAAAAGCGGAAT
>JAFGTZ010000335.1 GCA_016938795.1 Chromatiaceae bacterium
CATGCGCAGGCGCCCCAGCGCGCCGCGCCCCAGCCACCTTCGGGAGAGATGCCATGTGGGATTATTCGGACGCCGTTCAGGATCATTTCTTCAACCCGCGCAACGCCGGCGCGGTGCGCGACGCCAATGCCATCGGCGAGGTCGGATCGCTCTCGTGCGGCGATGCGCTGCGCCTGACCCTGCGCGTCGATCCCGAGACCCAGACCATCCGGGAGGCGGGCTTTCAGACCTTCGGCTGCGGCTCGGCCATCGCCTCCAGCTCGGCCCTAACCGAAATCATCAAGGGCATGACGCTTGATGAGGCGCTCAAGGTCAGCAATCAGGACATCGCCGAGGCGCTCGGCGGGCTGCCGCCCGAGAAGATGCACTGCTCGGTCATGGGCCGCGAGGCGCTTCAGGCGGCTGTTGCCAACTATCGCGGCGAGCGCTGGGAGGACGATCACGAGGAAGGCGCCCTGGTGTGCAAGTGCTTCGCCGTCGATGACGTTCTCATCGAGGAAACCATTCGCGCCAACGGCCTCACCTCGGTTGAACAGGTGACGCACTACACCAAGGCCGGCGGCGGCTGCTCGGCCTGTCACGAAGGCATCGAGGAGATTCTTGCGCGCGTCAACACCAGCGTCCCCGGGCCGAGCATCCCGCGCTCCGCGCCCGAACCGGCGCGCGCCACCGCCTCGCGCATGACCACTCTGCAACGCATCCGGCGCATCGAAGAGGTCATTGAGGATCTGCGCCCCTCGCTACAACGCGATCATGGCGATGTGGAACTGGTGGATGTGGACGGGCGCACCGTTTACGTCAGCATGAAGGGCGCCTGTGTCGGCTGTCAGATGGCCGGGCTCACGCTCGGCGGCATTCAGGAGCGCCTCATGGAGGCGCTCGGCGAGCCGCTGCGGGTCATTCCGGCGCGGCCCGAGCAGCTCAGCGCCTAGCCATCCGCCGCCCGCATCCAGCCACAGAGAGCCACCGCCATGACCCATCAGCCCCCAGCCAGCCAGCCCGGCATCTATCTCGACAACAACGCCACCACCCGCGTGGCGCCCGAGGTGGTCGAGGCCATGCTGCCCTTCTTCACCGAACAGTTCGGCAACCCCTCCTCCATGCACCAGTACGGCAACCGGGTCGGACGCGCCATTGCCGAGGCGCGCGCCCAGGTTCAAGCGTTGCTCGGCGCCGAGCATGACTCCGAGATTGTCTTTACCTCCTGCGGCACCGAATCGGATACCACGGCGCTGCTCTCGGCGGTGCGCGCCCAGCCCGAGCGGCGCGAACTCATCACCACGGCGGTTGAGCATCCGGCCATCCTCGCGGTGTGCGAGCAGCTCGAAAAGGAGGGCTACACCATCCATCGCCTGGGCGTGGACAAGCGCGGGCGGCTCGATCTCGATGCCTACCGGGCGTTGCTATCGCCGCGTGTGGCGCTGGTTTCGGTGATGTGGGCCAACAACGAAACCGGCACCCTCTTCCCGGTGCTGGAGATGGCCGAACTGGCGCGCGCGGCTGGGGTGATGTTTCACACCGATGCCGTGCAGGCGGTGGGCAAGCTGCCGATCAGCCTCCAGGACAGCGCCATCGACCTACTCTCGCTCTCGGGGCACAAACTGCACGCGCCCAAGGGCATCGGCGCGCTTTATGTGCGACGCAACACCCGCTTTCGGCCCCTGCTGCGCGGCGGCCATCAGGAGCGCGGGCGACGCGCCGGCACCGAAAACAGCGCCGCCATCGTGGGTCTTGGGGTAGCCTGCGCGCTCGCCCAAGCGCATCTGGAGGACGAGAACACTCGGGTGCGCGCCCTGCGTGACCGCCTGGAGTCGGGCATTCTCGGTGCGGTGTCGCACTGTTTCGTAACCGGCGATCCCGATAACCGTTTGCCCAACACCAGCAACATCGCCTTCGAGTTCATCGAGGGCGAATCCATCCTGCTGCTGCTCAATCGACTCGGCATCGCCGCCTCCAGCGGCTCGGCCTGCTCCTCGGGCTCGCTTGAGCCCTCGCATGTGATGCGCGCCATGGACATCCCCTTCACCGCCGCCCATGGCAGCATCCGCTTCTCGCTCTCGCGCGAGACCCGCGCCGAGGAAATCGAGCGGGTCATCGCCGCCGTGCCGCCCATCATCGCGCAACTGCGCCGTCTCTCGCCCTACTGGGGCGAACAGGGCCCGGTCACCGACCCGGCCGCCGCCTTTGCGCCGGCCTATGCCTGAAGGG
>JAFGTZ010000336.1 GCA_016938795.1 Chromatiaceae bacterium
CCCGAGCAGGTCTTCAAGGATCAGCCGATACATCCAGCCCGCCGAGCCTGTGTACCAGGTCCAGCCGCCGCGCCCGACATGCGGCGCGACGCCATAGACGTCCGCCGCGACCACATAGGGTTCAACTTTATAGGTGGCGATGCCATCGGGCGAGCGGCCATGGTTGATGGGGTTGATCAGGTCGAACAGCTCCCAGGCGCGTGTCCGGTCGCCCAGTCGGGCAAAGGCCATGGTGGCCCAGATTGCGGCATGGGTGTATTGGCCGCCGTTCTCGCGCACGCCGGGGACATAGCCCTTGATATAGCCGGGTTCGAGCGCCGACTGATCGAAGGGCGGATCCAGGAGCTGGATCAGCCCGTCCGCGCGGCGCACCAGATGCGTATCCAGCGCCGCCATGGCCTGATGCGCCCGCGCCGGATCGGCGGCCCCCGACAGCACCGACCAGCTTTGCGCAATGGAGTCGATCCGGCACTCGGGACTGCTCGCCGATCCCAGGGGCGTGCCGTCGTCGAAATAGGCGCGCCGGTACCAGTCGCCGTCCCAGCCGTGCTGTTCAAGACTCAGGCGCAGGCGCTCCGCGTCCTGTTCGCACTGCTCCGCGAAGGGCGCATCACCGCGCTGCTCCGCCAGCTCGGCGAAACGCTTCAGCACATCAAAGAGGAAGAAGCCGAGCCAGATACTCTCGCCCCGGCCCTTGATGCCGACCAGATTCATGCCGTCGTTCCAGTCGCCCGAGCCGATCAGCGGCAGACCGCGCTCGCCCATGCGCAGACCATGCCGGATGGCGCGCACGCAATGCTCGTAGAGGCTCGCCGACTCATCGCTCTGGCCCGGAAGGTCGTAGTAGCCATCGTCCTCTCCCGCGACCAGCCGGCCATCGAGGAAGGGGATCGTCTCGTCGAGCACGCCGACGTCGCCCGTGGTCCGGACATAGCGGCAGGTCGCCAGCGGCAGCCAGAGATAGTCGTCCGAGCAGCGCGTGCGCACCCCGCGCCCCGAGGGCGGATGCCACCAGTGCTGGACATCGCCTTCGCGGAACTGGCGACCGGCGCACAGCAGCAGATGCTCGCGTACCCGCGTCGGCTCGGCCTGGACCAGCGCCATCGCATCCTGCAACTGATCACGGAAACCGAAGGCGCCGCCCGACTGGTAGTCGCCGCTGCGCGCCCAGAAGCGGCAGGCCAGGGTCTGGTAGAGCAGCCAGCCGTTGGCGAGCAGATCGAGCGCCGGGTCCGGGGTCTCGACCTGCACCACGCCCAGGGTCCGGGTCCAGTAGTCCTGC
>JAFGTZ010000337.1 GCA_016938795.1 Chromatiaceae bacterium
CTGCTCGCGCCGGGCGCGGCCCGCGCCGCCGATCCCGAGCGGCTGCGCGTCATCGGCGATCTGAATTATCCGCCCTATCTCTTTATTGACGCCGAGGGGCGGGCGGTGGGCTATGTGGCCGATCTGTGGCGCCTCTGGGAGCACAAAACCGGCATCCGCGTCGAGCTGGAGGCCGTGCGCTGGGCCGAGGCGCAGCGGCGCCTGCTCGCTGGCGAGGCCGATGTCATCGAGAACATCTTTCGCACCCCGGGGCGCGAGCCGCACTATGACTTCAGCGCGCCCTATGCCAGCGTGGCGGCCCTGATCTATGCGCATGAGAGCATTCGCGGCATTCACGACCTGGGCAGTCTGCGCGGCTTTCGTATCGGGGTCATGGAGGGCGATGCCTGTGTCGAGTTTCTGCAGCGCTCGGGCATGCAGGATCTGGCCTTCTATCCTGACTACAGCGGTCTGATCGAGGGTGCGCTCAAGGCGGAGGTCAAGCTCTTCTGTCTCGATCGCAATCCGGCAAACTACTATCTCTACCGGCTTGATGCCGATCGGCTTTTTCGCCCGGCCTTCGAGCTTTACCGCGAGCAGTTCCATCGCGCGGTGCGCGAGGGCGAGCGCGACACCCTGGCGCTGGTCGAGCGTGGCATGAGTCTCATCAGCGAGGCCGAACGCGAGGCGCTGCGCGCCAAGTGGCTCGCTGAACCCTTCGATCTGGCCAACTATGCGCGCCCGCTGTTCTGGATTCTGGGGCTCTTGCTGCTGCTGTGGCTGTTGCTCCTGGCCTGGACGAGCAGCCTGCGCCGCCGCGTGGCGGCGCGCACCGCCGAGCTGCACGCGGCCCTGGGTGAGGTGCGCGCGGCACGTCAGGCGAGCGAGGCGGCGCGCGACCGCCTGGAAATCGAGGTCGCGCGGCGCACCCGCGAGCTGGCCCAGGCGCTCGGCGAACAGCAGGCCATCTTCGAGACTGCCACCTCGGGCATCGCGCTCATCCGCGAGCGTGTGCTGGTGCGCTGTAATGCGCGTCTGCACCAGATGCTGGGCTGGGAGCCGGGTGCGCTCATCGGTCAGTCCACCCGCGTCTGGTATCCCGATGAAGCGGGCTGGGAGGAGGGCGGCGAGGGGGTGTATGAAATCATCTGGCGGGGTGAGGCCTCGCGGCGCGAGCAGCAGCTCCAGCGCTTCGACGGAAGCCTCTTCTGGGCGCGTCTCACCGGTCGCGCCATCGACCCCGAGGAGCGCGACCAGGGCACGGTCTGGGTCATCGACGACATCAGCGCCGAGCACGAGGCGGTGGAGCAGATGCGTGAGGCGCGCGCCCTAGCCGAGGAGGCGGCGCGGGTGAAGGCCGATTTTCTGGCCAACATGAGCCACGAGATTCGCACCCCCATGAACGCCATCATCGGCATGACCCATCTGGCGCTCAAGACTGAGCTTAACGAGCGCCAGCGTCAGTATCTGCTCAAGATCCAGGGGGCGAGCAACCATCTGCTCGGCATCATCAACGATGTGCTCGATTTTTCGCGCATCGAGGCGGGCAAGCTGCCCATCGAGCGGGTGGACTTCACGCTCGAGCGGGTGCTGCACGACACCCTGGGGCTGGTGGCCGAGCGCGCTGCGGCCAAGGGGCTGGAACTGATCGTGGCGGTGGCGCCCGAAGTGCCGGCGCGACTCATTGGCGACCCGCTGCGGCTTGGGCAGATCTTGCTTAACTTTGCCAATAATGCGGTCAAATTCACCGAACATGGCGAAATTGGCGTTGATGTAGGCTTGCTGGAGCGCTCGTCCAGGGGCGTGGTGCTGCGCTTTGCGGTGCGCGATACTGGCATCGGCATCGAGCCGGCGCAGCAGGCGCAGCTCTTTCAGAGCTTCAGCCAGGCCGACAGCTCGACCACGCGCCGCTACGGCGGCACCGGGCTGGGGCTTGCCATCTCGCGGCGACTGGCCGAGCTCATGGGTGGCGAGGTCGGGGTCGAGAGCCGGCCCGGCGAAGGCTCCACCTTCTGGTTCACGGCCTCGCTCGGCATCGGCAAGCAGCAGCACGCCGCCTTGATTCCGGCCCCCGATCTGCGCGGACGGCGTCTGCTGGTGGTGGACGATAACGACAGTGCGCGCGAGGTGCTGGCGCATCTGCTCGTCAACATGACCTTCGCGGTCGAGACCCGCGCGAGCGGCAAGGCGGCCCTGAGCGCCGTGGCCGAGGCCGCCGCTGCGGGCAACCCCTTCGAGGCGGTGCTGCTCGACTGGCGCATGCCGGGGCTCGATGGCATTGCCACCGCCCGCGAAATTCGCCGTCTCACCCGGGAACGCGTGCCTCATCTGGTGATGGTCACCGGCTACGGGCGCGACGAGCTGGCGCAGTCCGCGCGCGAGGTGGGCGTCGATGCCATCCTGCTCAAGCCGGTCGATCCCTCGGTGCTCTTCGATACCCTGATGCAGTTGCTCGGCGGGCTGCCCCCGGCGGACGAGGTCGCGGTGCCGCCAGCACAGACGCTGGCCATGCCCGGATTTGCAGGCCGGCGGGTGCTGCTGGTCGAGGACAATCCGCTCAATCAGGAGGTGGCGAGCGAGCTGCTGCGCGCGGCGGGACTCGGCGTTGAGCTGGCCGGCGATGGCGCCGAGGCGCTCGCCAAGGTGCGCGATGGCCAGGGCGCCTACGACCTGGTACTCATGGACGTGCAGATGCCGGTGATGGATGGTCTGAGCGCGACCCGCGCTATTCGCGCGCTGCCCGAGATAGACGCCTTGCCCATTCTGGCCATGACGGCCAATGCCATGCCGGGCGATCGCGAGCGCTGCCTGGAGGCGGGCATGAACGATCATCTGGCCAAGCCCATCGACCCCGATGCGCTCTTTGCGCTGCTCGAACGCTGGATGAACGTGGAGGCCGAGCCGGTGGCTGTGGCGCCGGGGCGCGATGCCGAGGAAGAGCGGCGCTGGCACCAGGCCCTCGATGCCCTGGGCGATCGTGCCGATCTGGATCTGGCCCTCGGCTTGCGCCAGGCGGGTGGGCGCACGGCGCTCTATGGCTCGCTCTTGCGCCGCTTCGTGGAGGGGTGGGTCAACTTTGGCGCCACCTTCGAAACGGCGCTCAGGGACAACCAGCGAGAAGAGGCGCGGCGTCTGATTCACACCTTTCGCGGCACCGCCGCCCAGATCGGCGCCAATGCACTCGCGACACAGGCGCGCGCACTCGAAAACCAGCTGCGCGAGCGTCTGGAGCAGACGCCTGAATCCGAGGCGCCGCTCGACCCGGCGCTTCAGGCTGGCCTTGCCGAGATCACGTCCGCGCTCGCGCCACTGCTTGAGGCCATTCGCGCCCGTCTGCCCGTGGCCAGCCCGCCGCCCGCCATGGACGCGGTCGAGGTTGAGCCGCTGGCCCTGGGCGCGGCCTGCACCCGACTCGCTGGCTATCTGGCGCGCGATGACTTCGACGCCACCGGCTGGATCGAGTCGCAGCGCGCCCTGCTGGTCGCCGCACTGGGCGCGCCGCTGGTCGAGCGTCTGGCTGGCACCGTGTACGATTACGACTTCGAATCCGCGCTTGCGGCGCTGCGCGAGGCCTGCGCTGCGCGCGGCATCGCCCTGGATGCCTGAGCCGGTCAGGCGCGCGACCCGGATGCCTTGTTGAAGGCGACCGACAGCGCCATCTAGGCAGCGAGGCACGCGCCACACCGGGCGCGACGCATCGACCAGCCCACTCTCAGACAACAGGAGGACCGCCCCGGTGGCGCTACGCATCAAAAGCCATTGGTGGAACGACCAAAACACCCGCTCGCTTCCCGAGATTGCCACAGCCCTAGCCGCCAACGCCTGGCGCATCGCGCTCGACAAGGCCATTACCCTGCACTGCGAGCGTTTTGTCTATGCGGATGATCGCCAGCGTCTAGCCGTCATTGCCGAGTATCTGGTGTTTCTGGTGCAGATTGCCGATCGGCTCGCCCATGAGCGACTCGATCAGGCTCAGCGGCGCGAACTCATCACGGCCTTCGCGCGCAAGCTCTTCGAACATGTGCAGGACAACAGCGAGGATCTGCTCGGCCCCGGCGACCATGGCGCGGCCTTCATCGAGCGGCTCAACCGTCGCTCGGAGGACTATGCCGACTACCAGCTCGGGGAGGAGGGACCGAGCTATGCCTTTCTGCGCCATCTCGGGTTCGAGATCCAGTCGCTCATGGGCGAGGCCGAGGAGAACCGCTGGGTCATCGATCAGGTCATGGACCGCGATGGCTGGGACGCCTGGAAGCGCTTCGCCAAGGCCTTCGACGATCTGTTCGCCTGAGTCGCGCGGGCAGGCTTGCAGGGAAGGGCGCCTGACCGGCATCAGTATTTTTCCGCTTCAGGGTCGATTTTTGGGGATATGTGTTCATCCAGCTCTTGCTTTTCGCGTCCTCTGGGGCCATGATCCATGTCGCTGCCACCCAATTCCGGCGTCCTCTCCTCCCCGGAGAGATGTTCAGCGACGCCCACGATCATTCCGGCAGTCCTCACACTGTATCCACTCGGCCCGCACCATTGGCGATTCTCACGAACTTGATGACCGCCCGGACCGAGTCTAGGGAGAACGTCTTGTTATGCTCATTAAGATAGGCGGCGACACCCTCGCGCTCGACGCCGATATCCGTCGTCACATCGAATCCGAGGCACGTAAACTTGCGGAGCGTTTCCCCGACGAACCGCTCGATGCCCGCGTCACCATCCAGGAAGAATTCGACGGTCTGCACGGCCACCGCATTCGCTGCGAGCTGGGCATGAAGCTCGCCCATGGCCGCCAGGTCATGGTGCGCGACGCCCGCAAGAGCGCCGCCGAGGCCATTACCGAGGTCTTCGCCTCGGCGCGGCGCAATGTGCGCAAGGTGCGCCGTCAAGCCATGCTCGATCACCCCCCCTCAGCGATTGCCGGGGTTGGGCGCGCCATTGGCGCGGCAAGCCATTGACGAGGCCCAGGGGGCTGTTTGGCTTTGCCCGTCTTGCCCCCACATCGCTCTCCAAGACAAGGCGCCGGCGCTTGCCGGTACTCACCAACGGACATGTTCACGGAGTCTGATTCATGAAGGTTGCAGTCATTGGCGGCAGCGGCTTTGTTGGCACCTATCTCATCGATCATCTGCTTGCCGCCGGCCATGTGCCGCGCCTGCTGGTGCGTCCCGGCAGCGAGCACAAGGTGGAACGCGCCCAGGCGTGCGAGCTGGTGCCCGGCGATGTCACCGATGCAGCGGCGCTGCGCGCGTGCATCCAGGGCAGCGAGGCGGTCATCTATCTGATCGGACTGCTGCGCGAATTTCCCGCGCGCGGCATCACCTTCGAGGCGATGCATCTGCGCGGGGTGCAAGATAGCATCCTGGCGGCTCAGGGCGCGGGAGTGAAGCGTTTCATCCTCATGAGCGCCAACGGCGTCAAGGCTGATGGTACCGCCTATCAGCGCACCAAGTATCAGGCCGAGGAGGCGCTCAAGGCCTCGGGGCTGCGCTGGACCATCTTCCGCCCCTCGGTCATTTTCGGCGATCCGCGCGGGCGCATGGAGTTCTGCTCGCAATTGCGCAAGGAGATCATCGACAGCCCGCTGCCCGTGCCGCTCTTCTACGACGGTCTGCTGCCGAAGGGGGCCGGTGAGTTCGAGCTGGCGCCGGTGAGCGTCGAGGACGTGGCCGCTGCCTTTACCCTCGCGCTTGGCGAACCACGCACCGAATCCCAGACCTACAGCCTCTGCGGTCCGCAACGTTTGAGCTGGAAGGCGATTCTCACCACCATTGCTGCGGCTGTGGGCAAGCGTAAACTCATGGTTCCGGCGCCTGTGCTGGCAATTCGTGCTGCTGCGGGTGTTCTGGAGCGCTACCCCTGGTTCCCCATCACCCGGGGCCAGATCCAGATGCTGCTCGAAGGCAATGTCTGCACCGAGAACGACAGCTTCGCCCGCCTTGGCCTCACCCCCACGCCCTTCGGGGTCGATCAGCTTGGCTATCTGCGCGGCGAGCGCGATTGAGCGACCGAGCATCACCTGAAGTTTCGTAGGGTGCGCATTGCGCACCGTTGCTTGAGTTTCGTAGTGCGCATTGCGCACCGTTGCGTCAGCCTTCGAGGTTTGCGCATGGTACGCGGTGCGTACCCTACGCCTGGGGAGTAAAGAGGAACGGGTGAAAAGCCCCTCTCTATCGACATGCAAGCCTTGGCGGATCGCGGGGCTGCTCCCGATCATGGCCAGAAGCCGCTCGAAGATGCACAATGGGCCGCCTGTGAATTGAGAATTTTCAATCCAAGCCATGAAACTCTGCCCAAGCTGCGAACGCTCGCCTCTGGCCTTTTCCATGGTCGCCATGATCACCCTGGTCATCGGTTTTGTGACCTGGTTGATGCTGGACTTCTCCGGGTTCGATTCCCTAAGCCGAACGCTCGGCGCCCTGGTCATGGCGCTTGCGGTCGGCTCAGGGCTGCTGCTCTATGTGATGCGCTGTCTGCGACGCCACTGCCAGCACGGCTAATCAGCGCGTCACCCGGTCACGCAGATAGACCGGCAGCGCAAACTCCGCCGCCACCGCCTCGCCCGCGACATAGGCCGAGGCGGCCAAGGTGGCAATGTCGCGCGCCTCGCACTGAGCCCCGGGCTCCAGGCTCGCCACCCCATCGCCGAGCTGCGCCATCAGACGACTCTCGTAGGCCGACCAGCCAGGGCCAACCCCATGCCACTGCCCGTTCGCTAGCTCGGGCGCCTCGACCGCCTCGGGCGCGCATACCCGCTCGGCGCAGCAGGGGCGCATGAGCCCGCCCGCATCGGCCTGAAAGCAGCCCCAATAGACCTCATCCATGCGCGCATCAAGCGCGGCCAGCACCTGGCGCTGACCGCCACGACGCAGCGCGCCTTGCGCCAGGGCCGCCAGGGTCGAGACGCCCACCACCGGGCACCCCGTGCCAAAGGCCGCGCCCTGAACAACCGCTGTAGCGATGCGCACCCCGGTAAAGGAGCCGGGGCCGCGCCCGAAGGCGAGGGCGTCGAGGTCGGCAAGTGCGAGCCCGGCGCTCTCCAGCACGGCGTCCATCATCGTCAAGATGAGCTCGCCATGACGGCGGGGCGCCACGGCGAATTCCTGGTAGATGATGCCATCGGCGAGCACTGCCGCCGAGCAGGCCTCGCCCGAGGTGTCGATGGCGAGCAGGCGAGGGGCGCGCGCGGTCACGCGAACTGCGCTCCGATGGCTCGGGTTTCGGCCGCATCCAGACGCGGGCCGAGACGCGTGACCAGGGTGGCCGAGGCGCGGGAGGCCAGCGCGCCCGCACGGGCGAAATCCCAGCCGCGACTCAAACCGTGCAGGAAGGCGCCAGCAAACATATCGCCCGCGCCCACGGTATCGACCGCCTCGACTGGCACCGGATCAATCTCGACAAAACGCTCGCCATCCCAGGCCAGCGCGCCCTTAGGGCCGCGCGTGATGACGAACTGGCGGGCAATGCCGCGCAGGTAATCCGCCGCCTGCTCCAGATCGTCGCTCTCGGCCATGCCCATGGCCTCGAGCTCGTTGGCGAACAACAGATCAACCCCGGGCCCGATCATCTCCATAAGCCCATCCTTGAAGAATTTCACCATATTCGGATCGGAGAGCGAAAAGGCCGTCTTCACGCCGGCGGACTCGGCGATTTGGCGCGCTTCAATGACCAGCTCGCGCGCGCTGTCCGAGGTGACCAGGTAGCCCTCGGTGTAGAACCAGCGCGAATCGCGCAACGCCTCCTCGACCAGCTCGGCGCGCGAGAGCCCGCCGCTGATGCCCAGAAAGGTGCACATGGTGCGGTCACTGTCGGGCGTGACCAGCACCACGCAGCGCCCGGTATGGCCCGGCTCCTTGTGGCTGTGATGGTTGGTATCGACGCCGCCCACGCTGAGATCGCGCATGTAGAAATGCCCCAGCTCGTCATTGGCCACCTTGCAGGAGTAAAAGGCGCGCCCCCCGAACTGACTCACCGCGATCACCGAATTGGCCGCCGAGCCACCCGAGCCACGCTGATGCGAGCGCTCGCGCAGATGCTCCATGATGCTCTGCTGCTGCGCTTCATCGACCAGCGTCATCACCCCCTTGTCGATGCCCAGGATGCCCAGATCCTGAGTGTTCACCTCATATTCCATATCGACCAGCGCGTTGCCGATCCCGTAGATGTCATAGGTTGCCATGCGGCCTCCCGGGTCGTGGTCACAAAAACTGCCATTGTAACCGGATCGGCGGGCCCGACTTCCAGCGCACGCAACCTGATCGCATCATACGCATTGAGCCGCGCCCAGGCTTGCGCTAGACTCTTTCGCTCTGGACACATCGCTCAAGCGCCAGGCGCTCGACCTCCAGACCCTTTCCCAAGCTGGCGTAGCTCAGTTGGTAGAGCAACTGATTTGTAATCAGTAGGTCGTCGGTTCGAATCCGTCCGCCAGCTCCA
>JAFGTZ010000338.1 GCA_016938795.1 Chromatiaceae bacterium
CATCGAGCACGGAGCTGATCTCGTCGCTGCGTTGTTCGAGGCTGTGGATGACCCCGGCGGCCTGCTCGATGCCCTGGGCGAGTGCGGTGATGGCCTCGCCGGCGGTGAGCACGACCTGACGCCCGGTGTTGGCCTCGCCATCGGCCTCATGGGCGGCATCGGCGGTGTGCTGGGCGTTCTGGGCGACCTCGCGCACGCTTGCCGACATCTCCTCGACAGCGGTGGCCACCTGATCGGTTTGCGCCTGCTGATCGAGTATGGCCGCGCGCGCCTGACGCACCGATTGCACCATCTGTTCGGCATGATCGGCGAGCGCCGAGGCCGAGTCGGTCACCCGCACGGCGGTGGCGCGGGTTTCGGTGGCGAGCATCCGCATGGCAAAGTCGATCAGGCCGTACTCATCGCGCCGATTGGTATAGAGATACTGTGTGAGTGGATTGTTGACGATGGCGCGGGCCTGATCGCGCAGCCGCATCAGGGGGCGGGTTTCGAACCAGAGCGCGGCCAGGGCGAGAAGCAGCGCCGCGCCAAGCGGGATGGCGATGGAGAGGGGATCGAAGCCAAGCGCCAGGGTCAGCGCAAACACCAGTACGGCGGCCATCGTCAGGCCGATTGCCAGACGTGCGGTGACGCCAAGCGCGGGCAGGCGCAGCGCAAGGGGCAGGCGTCCCTCGCGCATGCCGGCATAGAGGGCCTCGGCCTTATCGACCAGCGCGCGCGCGGGCTTGATGCGAACCGATTGATATTCCTCGACCTTGCCGTCGCGCTTGATGGGATTGACGAAGGCATCGACCCAGTAGTGATCGCCATTCTTGCAGCGATTCTTGACCGGTCCCATCCATGTGCGCCCGGCTTGAATGACACTCCAGAGGTTTTCGAAGGCCGCCGGCGGCATGTCGGGGTGGCGCACCACATTGTGGTTCTTGCCAATGAGTTCGTCCTCGTTGAAGCCGCTTACCTGGATGAAGGTTTGATTGACGGCGGTGATGCCACCCTTGAGATCGGTGGTCGAGAGGATGTTGTCGGTCTCGGCGAAGCCTTGTTCCTTGCCGGTGACAGGGAGATTGGTCTTCATGTGCGTCCTCGGAATCTGAAGAGGCCCGCGCGCTCGCGGCGGCCAGGATGCGATGGATCAACGGCGATGTTCCCAGAACTGACGCGCGAGGGTGCGCAGCTCCTCGGCCAGCAGGACAAGCCGGTTGGACGCCTGCTCGATGTCCGCGCTGGTTTGGGCATTGCCGTCGGCGGCCTGACGGATGGAGGAGATGCTGCGGGCAATCTCCTCGCTCACGGC
>JAFGTZ010000339.1 GCA_016938795.1 Chromatiaceae bacterium
TATCCGCAGTTTGCCTACTGGCTTGCCATGCCCTTCTTCGCACCCATGCCCTGGGAGGCCGATGTCTTCTATGCCCAGCCGGGGCTTGCCGAGCGCAACATTCTGCTCGACTGGTACCCCATCGGTACCGGCCCCTATCTGCTGAGCGAGAACAATCCCAATCTGCGCATGGTGCTGGAGCGCAATCCCAACTTCCACGGCGAAACCTACCCAAGCGAGGGCATGCCTGAGGATCAGGCCTCGGGCATTCTCAGCGACGCCGGGCGCTCCCTGCCCTTTATTGATCGCGCCGTCTACAGCCTGGAGAAGGAGAGCATTCCACGCTGGACGAAGTTTATGCAAGGCTATTACGACAGCTCAGGGATCGCCTCCGACGCCTTCGATCAGGCCATCCAGATCGACGCGCGCGGCGAGCCCATCCTCACCGACACCATGCGCGAGCGTGGCATCAGTCTGCTCACCTCGGTCGAGCCCTCCATCTATTACATGGGCTTCAACATGCTCGATCCCGTGGTGGGCGGCGAGTCCGAGCGCGCGCGGCTGCTGCGTCGCGCCATCTCCATCGCGGTCGATTTCGAGGAGTTCATCTCCATCTTCACCAATGGTCGCGGGGTGGCCGCGCAGGGGCCGCTGCCGCCGGGCATCTTCGGGCATCGCGAGGGCGAGGCAGGCATCAACCCCTTTGTTTATCAGTGGCGCAACGGGCGTCCCGAGCGGCGTGGGCTCGACGAGGCGCGGCTCATTCTGGCTCAGGCTGGCTATCCGGGCGGCATCGACCCCGCGACCGGGCGCGCGCTCAGCATCAATTACGAGGCGGTTGCCACTGGCCCCGATGATCGCGCGCGGCTGAACTGGATCCGCAAGCAGTTTGCCAAGCTCGGTATCGAGCTTGTCATCCGCTCGACCGATTACAACCGCTTCCGCGACAAGATCCGCACCGGCGCTGGACAGCTCTTCATGTGGGGCTGGAACGCGGACTATCCCGACCCCGAGAATTTTCTCTTTCTGCTCTATGGCCCCAATGGCAAGGTCGCGCACCAGGGCGAGAACGCCACGAACTATGCCAATCCCGAATTCGATCGGCTGTTCGATGCCATGAAGCTCATGGAGAACGGCCCCGAGCGTCAGGCGCTTATCGACCGTCTGGTCGAGATCGCGCGCACCGACGCGCCCTGGATCTGGGGCTTTCATCCCAAGGCCTTCAGCCTACACCATGCGTGGCTGCATAACGCCCATCCGAACCAGATGGCCAACAACACGCTCAAATATCGCCGGCTCGATCCCGAACAGCGCGCCGAGCGGCGCGAGGCCTGGAATCCCCCGATCCTCTGGCCGCTGGCCCTCGGCGCCGGGCTCCTCCTCCTGCTGGTGCTGCCGGCCTGGTGGATGCTTCATCGACGCGAACGGAGCCGCGCCCTATGAGCGCCTATGTGATTCGCCGCCTGCTCTACGCTTTGCCCATCCTCATCGGGGTGAATCTGCTCACCTTCGTGCTGTTTTTCGTGGTGAACTCGCCCGATGACATGGCGCGCATGCAGCTTGGTGACAAGCGCGTGACCGCCGAGGCCATCGAGCAGTGGAAGGCCGAGCGCGGCTATGACCATCCCCTGCTTTTCAACCCCGAGGCCGGGGGGCTCGCAAGCCTGACCGACACCATCTTTTTTCAGAAATCGGTGAGGCTCTTCGCCTTTCAGTTCGGCATGTCGGACGCCGGGCGCAACATCGGGCAGGATATCGCCCAGCGCATGTGGCCCAGTCTCGCCATCGCGCTTCCGGTGCTGCTGATCGGGCTCGCCTTCAACATCAGTTTCGCGCTCTTCATCGTCTTCTTCCGGGCCACCTACATCGACCTCGTGAGCGTGGTGCTGCTGGTGGCCATGCTGTCGATTTCGAGCCTCTTTTACATCATCGGCGGGCAGTTTTTGCTCAGCAAGCTCTTTCATCTGGTGCCCATCTCGGGCTACGACCAAGGCTTGAATGCCTGGAAGTTTCTCATTCTGCCGGTGATCGTTGGGGTCATCGGCGGCATCGGCTCGGGCGCGCGCTGGTATCGCACCCTCTTTCTGGAGGAAATTGGCCGCGACTATGTGCGCACCGCGCGCGCCAAGGGCCTGAGCGAGCGACGGGTGCTGTTTCGGCATGTGCTGCGCAACGCGCTCATTCCCATCCTCACCGGCGTGGTGGTGGTGCTGCCGCTGCTCTTCATGGGCAGCCTCATCAGCGAATCCTTTTTCGGCATCCCTGGGCTTGGCAGCTACACCATCGACGCCATCAGCAATCAGGATTTCGCCATCGTGCGCGCCATGGTCTTTCTCGGCGCCGTGCTCTACATCCTCGGCCTGATCCTGACCGATATCTCCTATACCTTGGTCGATCCGCGCGTGCGGCTGCAATGAGGGGCTTCGAGTCATGCCGCTGATCCCTGTTGTCTTCTGGACCGATGCCCTGGTCTTTCTCCTCATCGCCCTGGGGCTGGCCTTTGGGTTCCATGCCGCGCGCCACGAGCATCTGCGCGAGCCCTGGCGACGGGTGGTGCGCTCGCGCATCGGGGTGGCGACCCTGGTGGTGCTCTCGGCCTATGCGGCGGTCGGGCTGCTCGATACCCTGCATCTGCGCCTCAAGCTCGATCAGCCCAGTGAAACCGGCGAGGCGCGTTACGCGCCCGAGGTGCTGAGCCTGCTCGATTTGGCCCTGAGCGGGCTGCGCGAGCGCCAGGAAAAGACCTATTCCGCACCCTTCGCCGCCCATCTCCACGCCAAGGAGGCGATTGAGCTGCCCGATGGCCGCGTGATTCGCGACTATCCGCGTCTGCAATACGGCGGGGCGCATCTGAGCGATCCGGCGCGCCAGCGCGGCTGGGACATCGCCTGGCGCGCGCTCTGGGGTGGCATCAAGGGGGGGCTTCTGTGGGCGCTGCTGGCCGCCGGGCTGATCTGGCGCCTGGCGCGGCATCATGGGCAGCCCTTCAGCGCGGTTCGCGATCGCATTCTGCGGGGCCAGAGCCAAATCCCCTGGCGCACCGCGCTGGGCACGCTCGCCCTCATCCTGGTGTTCGCCGGCGGCGTGGCCGAGCTGGCGCTCAAATACCATGTGCTCGGCACCGACAAGGTGGGCGAGGACGTGCTCTATCAGGCGCTGAAGAGCATCCGCACCGGCCTTCTGATTGGCACCCTGACCACCCTGGTGATGCTGCCCGCCGCCATTTTGCTCGGCATCATGGCCGGTTATTTTCGCGGCTGGGTGGATGATGTCATCCAGTATCTCTACACCACGCTCAACGCCATCCCGGGTGTGCTGCTCATCGCCGCCGCCATCCTCATGTTGCAGGTCTACATGAGCAACCACGCGGA
>JAFGTZ010000340.1 GCA_016938795.1 Chromatiaceae bacterium
ACCCCCGCGTCCATCCCCCAGCCCTCACCGAAAAATCCGTGTGTGATTTGTCTATCAGGCATGTTCGGGCGGCCGGCTCCCGCCCCTCTGTCGCCTCGACTGTTCTGGCTGGATGTGTTGCGATGCGCGCCGCCTCTCTATTCGCTTTTGCATTGCTGCTCTCGATTGGGACGTCTGCGGCCTGTGCGACAGAGGCCATGGTGCGCGCGACCCTGGAGGCGCTCATCGAGCGCCATCCCGCACAGCTCGATGGCTCCGACATTTTCGAACCGCGATTGCTCGATGCCTTTTATCGCGAGCGTCAGGATGCGCTGGCCTGGACCCGTGCCGAGCAGCTTCTGGGGCTGTCGCGCTTGGTTGAGGACAGTGTTCGGGAGGGGTTCAGCCCGGATGATTTTCATGGTGCCCTGCTGCGCGCGCTCGAACTCGATCCCGACAGTCTCCTGAGCGCGCCGCCCGCCGCGCGCGTCTCGCTCGATCTGCTGCTGAGCGATGCCCTGCTGCGCTATCTGCACCACAGCCGTTATGGCAAGCTCGATCCGGTGGCGCTGGATGCGCGTCATCATGATCGCCCGCCCCTTTCAGCCGAGCCCTTGCTTGCCGATCTGCGCGCGGCGCTCGGCGCCGAGGATCTGGAGGCCTGGGTCGCGGGGCGCTTCACGCCGCCCTTCTGGTATCGGCGTTTGCGCGCAGCCCTGGCGGACTATGCCGCCATGGGCCATCTGGCCGAGCTGCCGCCGCTGCCGGAGGGGCCGACGCTGGCCTTGGGGAGTCGCGATGCGCGTGTCGCCCTGGTGCGCGAGCGCCTGCGGATCATCAATGGCGAGCCGCCGGCGTTCGATGACGCGCGCCCTTTCGATGCCGAGCTGGCGGAGGCGGTGCGCGATTTCCAGCGTCGCTATGGTCTCGACGTGGATGGCGTGGTGGGGCCGGCAACCCTGGCGGCGCTCAACCGGCCCTTCGATACGGCGCGCATCGAGCAGGTGCTGATCAATCTGGAGCGGATGCGCTGGTTCTATCAGGATTTGCCCGAGGTCTATCTCTTTGTCGATCTCGCGGCCTTTCGGGTCGCTCTCATTCGTCGTGATAGGGAGGTGTGGAGCACCCGTGCCATTGTCGGTTCACCCGAGGATCCGACGCCCATGTTTCGCGATGACCTGGAGCATCTGGTGTTCAACCCGACCTGGACGGTGCCGGTCTCCATTCAAAAAACCATGGGCAATGTCTCGCCCGAGCAGTATTTTCTGGTTGATCGACGCACCGGGATCCGCCAGGCCGGTGGCGATGCTTCGGATGTCAATCGCTATCAACTGGTGCAGAAGCCGGGGCCGAAGAATGCCCTCGGACGGGTAAAGTTCATGTTTCCCAACCGGCACGCCATCTATCTGCACGATACCCCGGCGCGCCATCTTTTCGGGCGCGAGCGGCGCGCCTTCAGCCATGGTTGCGTGCGGGTCGATGAGCCGCTGGCGTTGGCTGAGCGGCTGCTCGATGGCGCGGGCTGGAGCGCCGAGCGGATTGCCTCGGTGGTGGAGCGCGCCCAGACCCGTTATGTGCATCTCAATGCGCCTGTGCCGGTGTTGCTCTATTACCTCACCGCCTCGACCGATGCGCGCGGACGGCTGGAGTTTCGCGCTGATCTCTATGGGCGCGATCCGGCGTTGCGGGCGGCCTTTGCTCAAGCGGCGCGGGCAGGGGGCATCCATTTGACTGAGCCAGCGGAGGGCGAGGGGATGAGCCGGCTCGCACCAGCGGTTCCGGCGCGGCTCAGCGCGTTTCCGCCGCCAGAGGCGGCTCAGTGACCGCGCAGGGTCAGGCGTGCGAAGCGAGCGGACTGGATCGCGGCGGCCAGCTCGGCGAGTGGCTGAGGCGCGCGTTCCAGGTGAGGATCAAGCGCATGACTGGGATCGCAGGATTGCAAGCTGTAGTGGCGCACGCCTGCATCGGCCAGGCGATGGGCCAGTTGTGCGACCTTGGCGGCATTCCAATCTGGCATGAGTGTGGTGCGCACCTCATGGGGCAGGCCCGAGTCGAGGAGCAAGCGCAAACTGTCCCAGGCGCGTTCGCCCGAACCGGGAACGCCGGTGATGGCGGCATAGTCCTCGGGCAGTCCCTTGATGTCGAGCGCCACCCAGTCGATGAGCGGCAGCAGGCGGGCAAGACGCTCGGGGGCAGGCCCCGCAGTGTGCAGGCCGATGCGATAGCCCAGTTCGCGCGTCTCGGCCATGGCGGCGGCGAGCGCGCCCTGCAGGGTGGGCTCGCCGCCGCTGAAGACCACGGCATCGAGCAGCCCGCGACGCTGGCGCAGAAAGTCGCGCACCTCGCTCCAGGGCAGGAGTAGCTGGCGGTCGAGCGCGTCGAGCAGATGGCCGTTGTGGCAATAGCGACAACGCCAGGGGCAGCCGTGGCAGAACACCACGGCGGCCAGCTCGCCGGGATAGTCAATGGTGGTCAGGCGGGTCAGTCCGCCGATGCGCAAACCGGAGGCCGCCGCCTCGGGGTCGGGGCGGCGAACCTGGGATGCAGCGGCTGACGTGGCGGTTGTGGTCACGAGCCGGCGCTGTGATCAGGCGGCGGCGCGGGTGTCGCGACGGATGCCAGCGCCGCGCGGCTGCTCGCGGAAATAGCAGCGTTCGTGGTGCTCGGACTGCTTGCCGGCGTTGAAGGCCGAAACCGGGCGATGATAGCCCATGACGCGGGTCCAGACCTCGCAGGGGGTGCGCTCTTCGGTCTTGAGTTCGATGGCGGTGTCGTTCATGGTGTGCTCCTTGTCGTGGTTGCTCGATACGTCGGTATCGAGCCTGGTGCGAGGCCGTGCGCCGCCTGCGAGCGGGACGCTTGGCCTCGGGTTTGGGTCTCAGTCCGTGGTGGCGCTCAACTCGGCGCGCTTGCGCGCGATCAGCTCCTGATCGCACAGCGGGCAATATTGATGTTCGCCGGCGATGTAGCCGTGCTTGGGGCAAATGGAAAACACCGGCGTGATGGTGATGTAGGGCAGACGGAAGTTTTCCAGCGAGCGGCGCACCAGGCGCTTGCAGGCGTCCGCCGTGGAAATCTGCTCGCTCATGTAGAGATGCAGCACGGTGCCGCCGGTGTACTTGCTCTGAAGCGCCTCCTGCATGGCTAGCGCCTCGAAGGGGTCGTCGGTGTAGCCGACCGGTAGCTGCGAGCTGTTGGTGTAATAGGGCGACTCGGAGCTGCCCGCCTGGATGATGTCGGGATAGCGCTTCCTGTCCTCGCGCGCGAAGCGATAGGTGGTGCCCTCCGCCGGGGTGGCCTCCAGGTTGTACATGTTGCCTGTGGCCTCCTGAAACTCCACCATGCGCGCGCGCACATGATCGAGCAGCCGCACGGCGAGGGCCAGGCCGCGCTCGGTGGTGATGTCGTCCTGATCCCGGCTGAAGTTGCGGATCATCTCGTTGACGCCGTTCAGGCCGATGGTCGAGAAATGATTGCGCAGCGTGCCCAGATAGCGCTTGGTGTAGGGGAAGAGCCCCGCGTCCATGTGGCGCTGAATGATCTTGCGCTTGATCTCCAGACTGTTGCGGGCAATCTCCAGCAGCTCGTCGAGCCGGCGCATCAGCCCGGTCTCGTCGCCGCGATGCAGATAGCCAAGCCGCGCGCAGTTGATGGTGACCACGCCCAGCGAGCCGGTCTGCTCGGCCGAGCCGAAAAGCCCGTTGCCGCGCTTCAAGAGTTCGCGCAGATCGAGCTGGAGGCGGCAGCACATGGAGCGCACCATGTTGGGCGAGAGTTCGGAATTAATGAAATTCTGGAAGTAGGGCAGGCCGTACTTGGCCGTCATCTCGAAGAGTCGCTCGGCATTTGCGCTCTCCCAGGGAAAATCCGGGGTGATGTTGTAGGTCGGGATGGGGAAGGTGAAGATGCGCCCCTTGGCATCGCCCTCGGTCATGACCTCGATATAGGCGCGATTGATCATGTCCATCTCGGCCTGGAGATCGCCGTAGGTGAAGGACTGCTCCACGCCGCCGATGACCGGCACCTGCTCGCGCAGATCCTCCGGACACACCCAGTCGAAGGTGAGATTGGTAAAGGGGGTGTTACCCGTGATGAAGGTCTTGCCGCGACGCCGCGCAACAAAGGTGCCGTTGCGGGTGGTCGGACACCAGACCTTGCCCTTATAAGGCTTGCGCTCGATGAGCTGGATATAGGTCTCACGGTTGCGAATAATGTTGAGCACATGCACGCCTGAGTCCTTGCGCGTGTGTACCGTACTGCCATAGCCGGCAAGCGAGCATAGCTCCTGGAGCGCGTCGAGATTGTCGCCATCCTTGGTGTAGATGCGGGTGCGGCCATTCTCCTCGACGTGCCCGTCGCCCTTGACGTAGGTGTCGAGGAAGAGCCGGATCTGACGTGCCGACAGGGTCCGGATGACATCTGGAACGCACTTGCGCTCCAGATGGCCCAGCACGAGAGTGCTCGCGTCTTTGTTGAGACGATAGCGATAGACCGGGTAGTTGGAGTAGGTGCCGGTGCGCTCCTGGCGGTGCCAGCTCAGCCCCAGTTCGTGCAGCAGCCATTCAATCTCGGCGGCGTGCTCCGGATGGCCTGTGGACTGGAAGAGACTGACACGCGAACGCCCCTCGCTGACATCGAAGTTACCCTCGGCCACGATCCACGCCAGCAGCATGACGATCTTGTCGTCGATCTCGTGCTCGGACGAGGTCTCCCAGGCATTGGGGATGATGACCGGCGATTTGAGCTCGGCCACCTGCTCGATGTCTTCGAGAATCCAGCGATCTTCGCTATTAAAGACCTTGCGCAGCACCTTGTGACGCGGCGTGATCCACTGCTCCTGGGTGCGATTGCGCAGCACATACATCTCGCCGTCGAAGTCATAGGCGGTGATGGCCAGCGGCTCCAGGTACTCCAGCCGATTGTTGCGCCAGTCGAAAGTCGCGATTTTCTCGCCGGGCTGAATCTGGTCGTGACGCTTCCAGCCGTGCTCGGTCAGACACTCGGTTTCGTCATCAACGCACTGCGTGCCCCACCGCGACGGTACATTAAGGTTGTAGATCAGCTCCTGAATGTACTGCTTGACCTGGCTGTAGGGGAGCTGATCGACGCGCACGAAGGGCGCCATGTAGGTGTCGAAACTGGAGAACGCCTGAGCGCCCGCCCATTCGTTCTGGAGCGTGCCGAGAAAATTGACGATCTGGCCGATGGCCGAGGACATGTGCTTCGGCGGCGCGGCCTCGACCTTGCCCGGCACGCCGTTGAGCCCCTCGGTGAGTAGGGTGCGCAGCGACCAGCCCGCGCAATAGCCCGAGAGCATGTCGAGGTCGTGAATGTGCAGGTCGCCCTCGCGATGGGCCGCGCCAATCTCGGGCGGATAGACATGGTTGAGCCAGTAGTTGGCGGTCACCTTGCCCGAGGTGTTGAGAATGAGCCCACCGAGCGAATAGCCCTGGTTGGCGTTGGCCGAGACGCGCCAGTCGGAGCGGTCGAGATATTCGTTGATGGAGCTGCCGACCTCGACCAGGGTGCGCCGGTCGGTGCGCAGCTTCTTGTGCTGTTCGCGGTAGACGATATAGGCGCGCGCGGTGTTGAGATGGTTGGCGCTGATGAGGGTCTGCTCGACCACGTCCTGGATGCCCTCGATGTCGGGCACCCGGCCATCGGCGCAGCGGTGCGCGAGCACCTTGACCACCTGGGCCGTCAGCAGGGCCGCCTCGGGTGCGCCGAACTCACCGCTCGCCTGCCCCGCGCGCAGAATGGCCGACTCGATCTTGGAGGCGTCGAAACCGACTTCCGCACCGTCGCGTTTAATGACCCGGGTGGGAAGCTGAAAGAGTTTCGACGACGCGGTATCCATGAATTCGGCCTGCTTAAATAGAGTGTGAGAATGGGTCTATGCGCAAGAGGCAAGGCTCGCGCAATACCAAAAAGCGCCCGCCGGTTAAACATTGAGTATAACCGCTTGATAACAAAATATTGTGTGATGGGCGGGGAGGAAGCGGCAGATATTGTACAGTCTCCGGTTGTCTCGGCACAAGGCCAAGACGCGGACTTGACGCGAATCGCCCGGCTCCAGCATGATGTTGCACGCCTTTCAGGCGCTTGCCCTTTCCAGCGCGACGACCCTCTTCAAGCCCACGCCTCCCACCATGCCCCGCAAGCTGTATATCCAGACCTTTGGCTGCCAGATGAACGAGCACGATTCCGCGCGCCTTGCGGATCTCTTGCGCGTCGAGTCGGGGCTGGAGCTGACCGGGACGCCCGAGGAGGCCGATGTGCTCTTGCTCAACACCTGTTCCATCCGCGAGAAGGCGCAGGAAAAGGTGTTCTCCCAGCTCGGGCGCTGGCGTCCCTGGAAGGCCGCGCGTCCCGATCTGGTGATCGGCGTGGGCGGCTGCGTGGCAAGCCAGGAGGGCGCGGCCATTCGCGAGCGCGCGCCCTTTGTTGATCTGGTGTTCGGTCCCCAGACCCTGCATCGTCTGCCCGAGATGCTGAAGGCGCTCGGCGCGAGCGGCGCACCCCAGATCGATGTGTCCTTTCCGCGCATCGAGAAATTCGACCGTCTGCCCGAGCCAAGCGTGCGCGGCCCGAGCGCCTTTGTCTCGGTGATGGAGGGCTGCTCGAAATTCTGTACCTATTGCGTGGTGCCCTACACCCGGGGCGAGGAGATCAGCCGGCCCTTTGACGATGTGATCGCCGAGGTCGCGGGGCTTGCCGAGCGTGGGGTGCGCGAGGTGAATCTGCTCGGGCAGAATGTGAATGAATACTGCGGCCCCATGCACGACGGCGAGGAGGCCGATCTGGCGCTGCTCATCCGCTATGTGGCGGCCATCGAGGGCATTGAGCGCATTCGCTTCACCACCAGTCATCCGCTGGCCTTCAATGATGCGCTCATCGCGGCCTTCGCCGAGGTGCCCGAGCTGGTGAATTTTCTGCATCTGCCGGTGCAGTCGGGCTCGGATCGTATTCTGGCCGCCATGCAGCGCGGTCATGGCGTCGCCGACTATCTCGACAAGATTCGCCGGCTGCGCGCGGTGCGCCCCGGCATCAGTCTGTCGTCGGACTTCATCGTCGGCTTTCCCGGCGAGTGCGAGGCCGACTTCGAGGCCACCCTGGCGCTGGTTGATGCGGTCGGCTTCGACCACAGCTTCAGCTTCATCTACAGCCGCCGGCCTGGCACCCCAGCCGCCGACTATCCCGATGCCGTGCCGCTGGCCGAGAAAAAGGCGCGCCTGGAGCGCTTGCAGCAACGGCTCGACACCAGCGCCCAGCGCATCAGTCGGCACATGATCGGCACCAGCCAGCGGGTGCTGGTCGAGGGCCATTCGCGCAAGGATGCACGCCAGCTCGCCGGGCGCACCGAGAACAATCGGGTCGTCAACTTCGATGGCCCGTCCGAGCTGATCGGCCACTTCGCCGATCTTGTCATCACCGAGGCCCTGCCCAATTCGCTGCGCGGGCGTCTCGCCACCTGAGGTCGTCCGCTCATTCAACCTCACAGTCTCGATCTGGTTCTCGACCCCGAGGACAACAGCCGTCTGGCCAATCTCTGCGGCCAGTTCGACCAGCATTTGCGCCAACTGGAGCGCCGTCTCGGCATCGAGATCGGCAACCGGGGCGCGAGCTTTCGTCTCATCGGCGAGCCTGCCGCGCTGCGGCTTGGCGAGCAGGTGCTGCGCGCCCTCTATGCCGAGGCCGCCGAGCAGGCGCTGACCCCCGAGATCATCCATCTGGCCTTGCAGGAATCGGGCGCCGATGCCCTGCTCGACGCTGAGGCCGAGCGCCGCCCCGAGGTGGTGATTCGCACCAAGCGCGGGCTCATCAAGGCGCGTGGACCCAATCAGCAGGAGTATCTGCACGCCATTCTGCGCCACGATATCAACTTCGGCGTGGGCCCGGCGGGTACCGGCAAGACCTATCTCGCAGTGGCCTGCGCGGTCGAGGCGCTGGAGTCCGATCGGGTGCGCCGTCTGCTGCTGGTGCGCCCGGCGGTCGAGGCGGGCGAGCGGCTCGGTTTTCTGCCCGGCGATCTGGCGCAGAAGATCGACCCCTATCTGCGCCCGCTCTACGATGCGCTCTTCGAGATGCTCGGTTTCGAGAAGGTCAACAAGCTCATCGAGCGCAATGTGATCGAGGTGGCGCCGCTTGCCTACATGCGCGGGCGCACCCTGAACGAGTCCTTCATCATTCTCGACGAGGCGCAGAACACCACGCCTGAGCAGATGAAGATGTTCCTCACCCGCATCGGCTTTGGCTCCACGGCGGTCATCACGGGCGACGTGACCCAGGTCGATCTGCCGCGCGGTCAGCCCTCGGGGCTGCGCCAGGCCATCGAGATTCTGCGCGCGGTCGAGGGCATCAGCTTTACCTTCTTCAGCGCGCGCGACGTGGTGCGCCATGCCCTGGTGCAGCGTATCGTCAATGCCTACGACGCCCATGATGCCCGAGGCTGAACGGATGGAACTCGATCTCGATCTGCAACTGGCCTGCGCGGACGCGGCGCTGCCGACGCTGGAGCGTTTTGAAGAGTGGGCGCGCGCGGCCATCGGTGCGGCGCGCCCCGTGGCGGCGCTCACCATTCGTCTAGTCGAGATTGAGGAGTCACAGGCGCTCAATCGCGACTATCGGGGTATCGACCGCCCGACCAATGTGCTTTCTTTTCCCTTTGAGGCGCCGCCCGGGATCGACCCCGAGGATCCGGTGCAGGCGCTGCTTGGCGATCTGGTGATCTGCCCCGCCGTGGTGCGCCGCGAGGCGCGCGAGCAGGGCAAGGACGAGGTCGCGCACTGGGCCCACATGGTGGTGCATGGCATCTTGCATCTGCTTGATTATGATCATATAACCGAAGCGGGCGCGAGCGAGATGGAAGCGCTCGAAACCCGCATCCTGGGCGGGCTTGGATTCCCCCCGCCTTACGACGACGAGACCTGAACGGAGGGTCATAGATTTCTCATGTCGACCGATCGATCTAGCGAGGGTTCGCGACCCCGCAACTGGCTGGGACGCCTTGGCCAGATGCTGGGTGGCGAACCACAGGATAAGGAGCAACTCATCGAGCTGCTGAAGGATGCGCGTCAGCGCGAGCTGCTCGATACCGACGCGCTCAGCATGATCGAGGGCGTCTTGCAGGTCTCCGACCTGCGGGTGCGCGACATCATGATTCCGCGCGCCGAGATGGTCTATCTGCGCCGCGATGACCCGCTGGAGAAGATTCTCCAGGTAGCCGTCAAGTCGGCCCATTCGCGTTTCCCCGTCATCGGGGACGACCGGGGCGAGGTGGTCGGCATCCTGCTGGCCAAGGATCTGCTGTCGTTCTGCGTCGATTCGGCGCGACGCGCCTTCAACATTCGCGATCTGCTGCGCTCGGCGGTCTTCGTGCCCGAGAGCAAGCGCCTTAATGTGCTGCTGAAGGAGTTTCGCGCCAGCCGCAATCACATGGCCATCGTGGTCGATGAATACGGCGCCGCCGCCGGGCTGGTGACCATCGAGGATGTGCTGGAGCAGATCGTCGGCGAGATCGACGACGAGCACGACTATGACGAGGGCTCGGGCATCTTCCGGCGCGGGCATAACGAGTTCAGCGTCAAGGCGCGCACCCTCATCGAAGACTTCAATGAGTATTTCGGCAGCGATTTTTCCGATGGCGAGTTCGACACCATCGGCGGGCTGGTCGTCAACGCCTTCGGGCGCCTGCCGCAGCGCGGCGAGACGGTCGAGCTGGGTCGCTTTCGCTTCAGCGTGCTGCGCGCCGACAGCCGCCGGGTGCATCTGCTGAGCGTCCACGCGCTCGACGAGGGCGGCGTGCCGCCCGAGACGGCGGTTCAATAGCGCAATTTGGAGCACCCATGCAGCACTGGTTGTTTCTTGCCCTTGCCATTCTTGCCGAGGTGATCGGAACCTCGGCGCTCAAGGCCTCCGATGGGTTCTCGCGCCTGCTGCCGTCCCTGGTTGTGGTGGTGGGCTATCTGGCGGCCTTTTATCTGCTGGCCTTGACCTTGAAGGCGATTCCCATCGGCGTGGCCTATGCTGTCTGGGCTGGCGCCGGGGTTGCCCTGGTGGCGCTGATCGGCTGGATCTTCTTCGGTGAAACGCTCACGCTTCCCGCCTTCATCGGCATGGGGTTCATCTTGGTTGGCGTTGTGATTCTGAATCTGTTTTCGTCCTCGACCCATTGAGCGGGCTTGAATCGGCGGGCTCAAGGCGGCTGAGCTGGATATTTGACCATGGCTGCGCTAAGGCCGGCATGGCGGTTTTTTTGCCCGAACGTGCGTCCTGAGTGAAAATCGAGCGATTTTGAACCGAGAGGAAGTGTCTGAATGCTGATCAACGACCTCGACCGCGCTGGCGGTTACTGGGGCGCTGTCTATGTCTTCACCGCCATCAAGGGCTTGCAGGTGATCATCGACGGCCCCGTGGGCTGCGAGAACCTGCCGGTGACGGCGGTGCTGCACTACACCGACGGCCTGCCGCCGCACGAGCTGCCGGTCGTGGTGACCGGGCTGGGCGAGGAAGAACTCGGGCAGAGCGGCACCGAGCAGGCGATGCGCCGCGCCTTCGAGACGCTCGACCCCAAGCAGCCGTCTGTGGTCGTCACCGGCTCGATCGCCGAAATGATCGGCGGCGGCGTCACGCCCGAAGGCACCGGCATCGTGCGCTTCCTGCCGCGCACCATCGACGA
>JAFGTZ010000341.1 GCA_016938795.1 Chromatiaceae bacterium
CCCGCGCGCCGCCTGCTCGACCTCATCGCCTCCTCGGGTATCGGTCGCAGCGAGATGGACGAGCCGCGCCTGATCGACAAGATCCGCGCCCTTGTCGATGCCATTGTCGATGGCTTCGATGCCGATATCGGCGTGTTCGCCGCCCAGACGCAAAAGCTGGAGGAGTTTCTCAAGGATGAGGAGGCGCGCGCCCAGAGCAAGGCCGCCCGGGTGCTCGGCGATATCGCCCAGCGTGATCGCCAGGTGGTGGCGGGAGGGCATGTCGAGTCTGAACTCAAGTCGCGCCTTGCCCACCCCGAACTCCCTGATTTCATCGCCAACTTTCTGGATCAGCACTGGCGTCGGGTGTTGGTCGAACGCTTTGTGCATACCGGCGAGGACAGCGATGCCTGGCGCGAGGCGCTCGGAGCCATGGACGATCTGATCTGGTCGGTGCAAACCAAGGACAGCGCCGAGGAACGCGAGCGCCTGCTCGCGCGCCTGCCCGAGCTGATCCCGCGTCTGCGCGCCGGGCTTGCTGAGCTCGACCCGGCGCAGGACCAGGAGCCCTTTTTCAGCGCCCTTCTACGCCTGCACATGGCCGTGCTCAATCGCACCGCGCCACCTGCCGAGGCCAGCCCCGAGCCGACCAGCGAGCCGGTGACACCGCTCACCGAGCCCAGCGCCAAAGCGCCCGAGGCCAGCGCAGCCGCCGCCGCAACCGCCCCCCCAAGCGCCACCCGGGCGTCCGAGCTACCCGAAGCGCCCGAAGAGGACAGCGACCGCTACAGCCGCCTGGCCCAGGCGCTGGATGTCGGCGCCTGGATCGAGTTCCAGAGCTTCCGGGGCACGCGCAAGACGCTGCGGCTGAGCTGGGTCAGCCAATATCGCGGGGTCTATCTCTTCACCAATCGGCAGGGCGACAATGCGCTCACCCTGGCGGCCACCAGCCTCGCCAGTCATCTGCGCAACGGCACCGCACGCCTGCTCAGTCAGGATCCGCTCACCGAGCGCGCCGTGACCCAGGTGCTTGAACAGGTGGGCGGAGACGCGGGCAAAACGCCTTAGACCAGCTTCATGCCGCTGCCGTCATGAGCGTCCACGCACCAAACGCTCAATCTCCTCGGCAAGGCTAAAGCGCGGGCGAAAGCCCAGGTCGTGCTCCAGCGCGGCGGATGAAAACCAGGCATCGCCCAGGAGCTTGTCGAGCAGGTCGCGATTCAGCGGCAACCGCCGGCCCAAGAGGCGCTCGCCCAGGCTGCCGGCGTTAGCCCCCGCGCGCAGCAGCCAGGGTGGCACGCGCCAGCGCGGCAGCGGGCGGCCCAGGGCCTCCAGGGTGCGCTCATAGATCCAGGCGGTTGAATAGGCTTGGCCATCCGTCGCGCAATAGGTACGCCCCGAGGCGCACGCCTCGCGCGCCACCAAGAAGGCCGCATCAATGGCGTCCTCGACATGCACCGCCGAGCGGTGGTTATCAATGCGCGGCCAGGGCGGAAAACGACGCGCCTCGATGGCCGCGACCATGCGCGCCAGATTGCCTGCGCCATCCAGCCCGTAGACCATGGGCAGACGCAGCACCACGGCATGACGCCCAGCGCGCGCGCCCTCCTCCAGCACCGCCCGCTCGGCAGCCAGCTTGGCTTGGCCATAAAGGGTTTCGGGCGCCGGCTCCAGCGACTCGGAGGCCGGCGCGCCCCGCGCCCCCAGCGCATCGCCAAGCGCCTTGACGGTGCTCAGATAAACCAGCCGGCGCACCTCGCTGTTTGCCACCTCGTCCATGAGATGCGCCGTGCCCTCGGCGCTCACCCGCCAGTGACCAGGGGCCGCGTAGATGTCCGGCTCATGTGGCGCGGGCGCATAGCTCGCCAGATGAAAGAGGCTGTCGATACCCGCGCAGAGCCCCCGAAGGCTGTGCGGTTCGGTAAGATCGCCGCGATGCAGCTCCACCTCCTGCCCCGGCCAGAGCGCGCCGAGCGGCAGGTTCGAGCGACTCAGCACCCGCACCCTCGCGCCCTGCTCCAGCAGCCGCGCCACCAGCACCCGACCCAGCTTGCCGCTCGCGCCGGTGACCAGAACCCGCCCAAGCAAATCAGGCTCGCGACTCATGCCCTCTTCCTCCAGCACCCCGACAACAGATGGCGCAGCCGATAGAGCTGAAAATGCGCGCGGATGCCGAGCATCACCAGCCAACCAAAGGGGCGCGGATAACGCGCCGCCAGAAACTTGCGATAGAACCGCTCCATGCCACGATGCTTATGACGCTCGACCACCAGCGGATCGCCGCCGCTACAGGCCCCCTTGTGATGAATCACCGCAATGTTCGGCACAAAGAGGATCGTCCAGCCGGCGGCCCGGAAGCGCACGAACCAGTCGAGATCCTCGCAGTGCAGAAAATAGCCCTCATCGAGCGGACCGACCTGCTCGATGGCCGCGCGCCGCGCCAACATGCAGGAGCCGGACACCGCCTCGACCGCCACGGGTCCAGCGGGCAGCGGCTGATCGCGCAGATCCATGCGCCGCCCGCCCGGCAGCCAGGATTCCAGATGGAGCAGGCTGCGTAACGCAACCCAGGGATCGGGAATGACCCGGCGGCAGGCGCGCTGTTCGCGCCCATCGGGGTCGAGCACCAAGGGGCCAGAGAGGCCCGCCTCGGGATGGGCGTCGAGCAGCGCGAGCCAGCGCTCCAGGGTCTCGGGTTCGAGCAGACAATCGGGATTGAGACAGAGCACCCAGGGCGCGCGCGCCAGGGCCAGCGCGCGATTGGTGGCGGCGGCAAAGCCCAGATTGGCGCCGTTCTCGATGAGCCGCAGCCGCGAATCGGCCCCAAAGCGCGCGCGCACCCGCTCCAGACTGCCATCGACCGAGCCGTTGTCGCTCAGGATCACCTCAACCGCCAGCCGCTGTCCGAGCGCCGCGCCGACGCACTCGGCAAGCAGCTCGCCGGCGTTGTAGTTCACGATGAGAATGCTCACCTGGGGATGGAGATCAGAGCTCATGCGAGACTCCCGCGCGAGCACGGAATAGAAGTGCTCGCCAGCCAGGAGTGAAGGCACGCGCAAGCTCCGCGCATTCAACCTGGCGAGTGGCTTGGGTTGCGCGACGCTTCTTCAGGCAGCGATTCAGACCACGCAAGGCGTCCCACTTAGCGCGCGCCACCACGCCGAACTGACCACGCCGCCAGCCAACAATGAGCGCCGCCAGATTAACCAGAAAGAAGAGTGGTAGTGAGCGCCACAAAAGCGCGGCCGGCATGTTCCGAACATAGGTCCAGACCAAGTTGCGCTGTCCATGATAGGTCGAGAAATCGCTGCGATAGCCAGTAATAGCAGATCCTAAGTGTACGACTCGCGCCTCGGGCACATACCAACAACGCTCACCCAGCAGTCTCAGCCGAAAGGCCAGATCGACATCCTCCAGATAGCAGAAAAAATCCTCATCGAAACCGCCAACTGCCTCGAATACCGAGCGTTGATAGAGGGCAGCCGCCGCACAGGGCGCAAAGACCTCGCCAGCAGGAAGCGGCGGCTTATCAAGCTGAGCATGACGCCGCCGCCAAGCCAAACCGCTCGGGTGATAACAATCACCCGCGCCATCGAGTCGCCCATCATCGCCATCAAGCAGCAAACAGGAGGCAAACATCGCATACTCTGGATGTTGGCGCACAGCGCGCAACATCTGCTCCAGCCAATCGGATGCAGGAAAGGCATCCGGGTTGAGCGTTGCAATCCAGCGAGTTTTCGGTGCCTCGCGCACACCAAGATTATTAGCTGCGGCAAACCCCAGATTGCACGGGCTACGGATCAGCTGGAATTGGGGATAGTGTTGTTCCAGCCCCGCAAGACTGTCGTCACAACTGGCATTATCGACTACGATCACAGTGCGCGGACGAAGGCTCTGAGCGGCGAGTGCATCAAGACAGCGGCGCAGATGAATGCCGGCATTGTAGTTAACAATGACAACCAGGACGTCGGCGGCATCATCTGGCATGGGCAGACTGATCCTGTCTTTGCTCGACCCGCAACTGCTCGCGCAACCAGTCGAGCCAGGGCCCGAGCTGGGGCGTTGAGCCCGCCGACACCCTCAGGAAGGGCGCCTGAGAGCCGAGGGCGCGCAGATGGCGTTCGGCGCGCTCGGGGTCGAAGTCATCGAGCAG
>JAFGTZ010000342.1 GCA_016938795.1 Chromatiaceae bacterium
AGTCGAGATGAAAGCGCTTGACCAGCGTTTCCAGCGCCTGGGCGCGCTCGACCAGACCGGCGTTGATGCGCTGGCTTAGCTCCATGGCGCGCGCGTTCTCCTCGGCGAGCTGGTTGATGCGCTCCATGCTGCGGCTGATCTCATCGGCCACCTGGCTTTGCTCGTTCGAGGCGGCGGCAATCTCGATGCTCATGTCGTTGACGCTGCTGACGCTCGTGCGAATGGCGCTGAGCGCCTCGCCCGCGCGCGCCGCCTGTTCCACACAATGCTCGGCCTGGGCGCTGTTGGTCTGAATGGAGGCCGAGACATCGTGCGCGGCCTTTTGCAGCTCGGTCACGATGGCGGCAATCTCGCGCGTGGAATCCTGGGTGCGCGTCGAGAGATTGCGCACCTCGTCGGCCACCACCGCAAAGCCGCGCCCCGCCTCGCCCGCGCGCGCCGCCTCGATGGCGGCATTGAGCGCCAGCAGATTGGTCTGCTCGGCAATGCCCGCGATGGTTTCGATGACTTGACCAATGCCCGCGCTGCCCTGCTCCAGACGCGCGATCACGGCCTGCATGGCCTGCATCTGGGCAGAGAGTTCGTTGATGGCGGCAATGCTGTTCTCGACCTCACCGATGCCCTCGCTGGTATGGCGCTCGGTGGTGGCTACGGCCTCGCGGGTCGATTCGGCGTGACGCGCCACCTCGTGCGCCGAGGCCGCCATTTCGGTGCTGGCCGAGGCGACCTGATCGGTCTCGCTCTGCTGCGAGCGGGCGAGCGTTGCGCTCTGCTCGCTCGCGCTCTGCTGCTGGAGCGCCGCCTCGTCGAGTTCGGCGGAGGTGCGCGCCACCTCCTGAAGCACCGTGCGCAGGGTTTCGAGATAGCCATTGAAGGCCTGAAAGAGATTGCTCAGCTCATCGCGGCTGGTCACGCTCAGGCGGCGGCTCAGATCGTTACCCATGTCGTCGAGTTCGCGCACCGCGCGGCGCACCGGGCGCGCCACATAGCGGTTGATAGCCCAGGCGATGGCGAGCGCCAGCCCCAGCAGCAGCCCGATCATAATGGCGCCGAAGATCCATGTGATGGTATCGACGAAGGCCAGGCGTGCATTGAGCTTGGCGATGGGCTCACCCATGAGATGCAGACCGATGATGGCGTCACGCGCATCGCGCACCGGCTCGGCCACCACGAACCACTCGGGCGTGCGCGCCACGCCGGTCTCGGCGAGCGCCTCAAGATCCAGGTCGCGCGCGAAGTCGAGCGTCGCCTCGCTGAACCACTTGTTATGGGCGATGAGATAGTTGCCGATGCGGGTATTGTTGGCGAGCGCTGGAGCCTCGGCGCGCAGCTTCAGATCAAGCAGCAACAGATAGCGGCTGCCTTCTTGCTCGAAGGTGCGGCTGATGCTGCCCACGCCCTGAATGACCTCCAGACTGCCGAGATAGGTCTCGCCCTCGAACACCGGCGCGAAGGATTGAATGCTGACTCCGGAGCGACCGACCTCGAGCGTGGCAAAGGGGGTGCGCTCGCTCAGCATGCGCTGAATCCCCGAACGAAAGCGGATATCGTCGCCGAACTGCTCCAGCGCCCAGCTGCGCATGAGCGAGCGTCCCTTGGCATCGTGCAGATGGAGACGCAATCCCTTGAAATTGGTCGAGTCGCGATAATGCGCGATGATGGCGTTAAGCTCGGCGCCGCCGCGCGCCCGATCACCGCCGCGCAGCAGCTCCGCGACAAAGGGCTCGCGTGCCAGGGCCACGGCGGCGCCGATGCCGAAGTCTTCCTTGGATTTCAGGCGTTCGGCCAGCACCAGGCGCAGACTGGCCGCGCGCTCTTCGATGACCTCGCGCTCAAGCTGGGGCTTAAGGCCCTGAAGCGCGAGAAAGCCGAGCAGCAAAAAGAGCGCGCCCGCGAGACTGACAATCAGCAGCAGACGCTGCTTCAGAGACAAGGTGGCAAACATTCAAGACAATCCTGATCTGATGTTTTTGGGAGCAACGCTGAAGGCGCGATGAAAACGCCGACCGGGCCACATCACAGAGACGCAGCAAGGTCGGCGAGAGGCTTGGCGCTTGCGGGACGGAGCCGCACTACCAGGGACGATACTCAAGCCCCGGAATGGCCTCGCGATCAAAAAACTCAGGCAGGGCAAGCATCAGCTCACGCAGCTCATCGGCATCCATGTGGCGCCCGTAGGAGGCCTTGGCCGCATCCATGGGCAGCTCGACCCAGAAACGCGACTCGGCGGGCTCACAGAGAACTTGCAGCACATTCTCGTGCGCGTCGATGAGACCCAGATAATCATCTTCGGTTTGCAGACGCGGCAGCAGTTGTTCGCAGATGGCGCGCGCGCTCATCTCCACCGCGCTTGCCGAGGACACGGCATCGCCAGAGCGATCAAAGAGATAAAAGACTCGATAGTGCATGGCGGCTCGTCCGCTCCAGGTGAACCCAGCCAGCTCCGAGCCAGACGAACGTCACTCCCAACACAGCCGGCCACGGGACTGGAAAACAATGCAGTTTAGCCTTCGCCCGGGACGCGCGGCAAGAAAAACAAACCTTAGTATGAGCGATGCGCGATTTGGCTGGTCGAATGGGGTTTCAACACTGTCTCGCTCGGGTAAGATCCGGGGCCGACCCTGACCGCCGCAGGCGCGGTCACGCCTTGGCAGGCGCTCCATCCCTCAGGCGAGAGATTTCATATGACTCGACTCAAGCTTCATTGGCAGATTCTCATCGCGCTGGCCCTGGCCATCCTTGTCGGGCTGCTTGCCGGACCCGAGGCCAGCCTCTTCGGTGTGCCGTTGGTGGCAACATTCGACTTCATCGGGCAGTTGTTTCTCAATGCCCTCAAGATGCTCATCGTGCCGCTCATCGTCTCCTCGATCATCATCGGCGTGGCGAGCGTGGGCGGCTCGCGCAATCTCGGGCGCCTTGGCATCAAGACGCTTGGCTACTATCTGCTCACCACCCTGCTGGCCGTCCTGGTTGGGCTCATGCTGGTCAATGTGCTGCAACCGGGCGTGGTCGAGGGCAGCCCGTCCGAGGTCTTTGGCCTCAATGGCGAGAGTGGCGAGATCGCCGAGCGTTTCGCCGACAAGGATGCAAGCGATGTGGTGGAGATCTTTCTGCGCATGATTCCGACGAACGTAGTCGCGGCGGCCAGCGCCGGACAGATGCTCGGACTTATCGTCTTCAGCCTGCTCTATGGCTTTTTTCTCACGCGCATTGAGGAAAGCTATGCCGAGACACAGTACAACTTTTGGAACGGACTCTTTCAGGTCATGATGAAGATGACCGATCTGGTCATGCGCTTCGCCCCCATCGGCGTCTTCGCCCTGGTCGCCGAAACCGTTTCCGATACCGGACTCGCCGCCTTTGGACCGCTTGCGCTTTTTTTCCTTACCGTGACCCTGGCGCTCGCAACGCATATCTTCATCACCCTCCCCCTGCTGCTGCGCCTGCTCGGGCGCGTGAACCCCATGGCGCACTTTCGGGCCATGAGCCCCGCGCTTCTCACCGCCTTCTCAACCGCGTCCTCCTCGGCCACCCTGCCGCTGACCATGGAGTGCGTGGAGAAAAACGCCGGGGTCTCAAACCGCACATCGAGCTTCGTGCTGCCACTGGGCGCCACGGTAAACATGGACGGGACCGCGCTCTACGAATGCGTGGCGGTGCTCTTCATTGCCCAGGCCTATGGCGTTGACCTCTCGCTTGGCACCCAGCTTGTAGTGGTGTTGCTCGCGCTCACCACCTCCATCGGGGTGGCCGGCATCCCGGCGGCGAGCCTGGTCGCCATCGCCATCATTCTCAGCGCCGTGGGGCTGCCGCTCGAAGGGATCGGGCTGTTGCTCGCGGTTGATCGGCTGCTCGACATGATGCGCACCAGCGTCAATGTCTTTGGCGATGCGAGCGGCGCCGTCATCATCGCGCGCAGCGAGGGCGAGGAGTCGGTGCTGGCCAGCCCCTTGCGCCGCCCGCTGCCAGCCTAAGCCGCCGCATCGCTGCCACGGCGCCGGCGCCCTGAACAAGATGCGCTGCTTTGCGTTCAGCACAGCCCAGCAGCGGGGATGTCAGGATCTGAGCAGCCAGTGCCGGCGCGCCGTACACGATAAATCCGGGAAGCCATAGTGTCGGAACTCACCGAGTCACTCAGCAGCGAGACCGCCGCGCGGCGCTTTCGCGCCCGCGTGCTCAAGCCAGCCGAGGGTGTCTTTCTCTTCCACCCGCGCGCCATGGAACGCCTGCTCGCCGAGCACCTTGGCCCAGGCGGCTACGAGGGTTCAATCCCCGCGCTCGACTATGCGGTCATGCCGCGCGAGGACTTCCTACAGGCGCTCGAGACCGAAAACCCCGAGGCGCTCGCCGTCATCGAGGGTCTGGAGCTGCCCGCGCAGGTGATTTTGCTGCCACTGCCCACCGAGCAGCGCCTCAGCCAGGTGGCCTTCACACTGCTGTTGCGCCGCTACTGGGCACGACGCTTCGAGGCCGAGGTGGCGCGCGCCTGGCAAGCCGCGCGCGATGCCCGCGCCGATGCCGAGGCCTTTGGCGCGGAGGCGCTCGCCAGCCGCATTGGCGCGGCCGCCCTGGCCGAGGTGCGCGACGTGCTCACCCGCGACGGGGTGATTCCGGCGGCTGTCTGCGACGCACTGCTCTGTCGCGGCTTCGTGGCGCTGGTGGCGCGGTTGCGCTATTTCGCTCCTGGAGCGCGCGCGCTCTACTTTCCAGCCATTCGCGACTGGAGCGTGCTCGATGCCTGGATGGCTGCCGGCGGGCTCGATCTGCCCGCTCCCGCTGAAGGCGTGCCGGCGCTTTTGGAAAGCAGTCGTCCCGACCCCGCCTGCGGCGATCCGGCCATGCGTCTTGCCCTGCCAAGTCATCTGCCCTACCTGCAGGGCGATCCCGACCTTGGGACGCGCCCCGACCCTGAGGCGCGCACCACCCGAGAGGCCTGGCCGCTGGAGCGACTGCCCGCGCCCGATCAGAAGGCATCGGGCGCCGAGACGCTCGCGCCATCCATCGAACGGCGCTGTCTTGACGCGCTGCGCGAGGCGCTTGAGCCGGCGCGCGAGGACTGGCGCACGCCTCTGCGCGATGCCGCGCTCACGCTTGCCCGCCCCCTGCTGTCTCTGCTGCTGAGCTTGGGCCTGTTGCTGGGGCGCAAAGGCTGGTCGCACGTCTTGGGGCGACGTGTGGCCATGGCGGCCTATCTGCCGCTCTTTCGCCACAGCGTACGCATGTCCAGGCGTTTCGAACTCAGCACTCGCCACACCAGCGCGCTCATCCAGCTCGGGCGCGCACGACGGCTCTTTCAGACGATGGGGCAACCCAGCGCCACTGACGCGGCGCAGGTGCTCGACCTGCTCGCCGAGCACTGCGCGCGCATCCAGGACAGCATGAGCCGCCAATTAGCGCAATGCTGGACCTTGCCCGCCGCGCTGGACCAGGAGCTGCGCCTGCTGATCCGCGAACTGGGCCGCCAATGCGCGGTGGCCACACGCCCGCGCACCGCACGTCTGCTGTTACGCGATCTCGAACGGGTGCGCATGGAAAGCGGCGCCATCTATTTTCGCCTACGCCCGCTTGCCTGGATCTTGACCCTGGGGCGCGTGAAACTGCGCCAGATCCTCCCCTTCCAGGCGCTGCTGAAGGCACTGCGGGCACTCGACGCGGCCAACAACCGGCTGGAGGCCAGCGATTGGCCAGCCAGCGAGGTCGAGCGCCACGGCGCCACCCTGGGCGCGCTATCCAGAACGCTTGGCGAGCGCCTGCAGGATCTGCTCGAACCCCATCTGCACGATGCGCTGCGTGCGTCGGGCTTCAGTCCACGCAACCATCGCGAACAGGTCGCCGCGCATAAGATGCTGCGCGAACTGCTCGATGTGATTCGTCATCGCCATCACCTGAAGTTCACCGATGTGCGCGACATCGTGGCGCGCAACATTCTGCGCCTGCCCGATCCCGACTGGGACGACCTTCTTGGCGGTGATCGTCTGGCGCACTTCGATCAGGCTGCGGCGCGCGCCCTGCCCGGCGTCTACAAGCCGGGCGAACTCTATATCAAGGGACTGCAACAGCTCAGCGCCCCGCTCTTTGGCACCTCGCGCGGGCGCCTGCTGTTGCGCCATCTTATCGTGCCGCTGGGGCTGGCCTTTCTGGGGCTCAAGACACTGGACCTCTTGGTCGGTCTCATCCTGCCCCCGGAAAGTCTGGTGAAGCTGGCCCCGTTATGGCTGGTGTCGCTGGTGGCGCTGCTCATCAACGCCATTCTCTATACCGATTTTGGGCGACGCGGTGCGCGCATTCTGCTGCGGGGATTGTGGAGCACCCTGCGCCTGCTGCTGTGGGAGGGGGTCCGCCACTTTCTGCGCTGGCCTCCAGTGGCGCGCCTTCTGAGCACCCGGCTGGCGCGCGGACTCGACCGTCAGTTGCTGCGCCCCTTGCTGATCGGCTCGCTGCTAGTGCTACCCTTCGTGGCCCTGGGCGGACTCTTTGAAAACAACGCCTTTCAACCCGACGCCGCCTTGCTCGCGCTGGCCTTCACCCTGGGCACCCTGGCGCACAACACCCCGCTCGGGCGCCATCTGGTAGACGAGGCGAGCAGCACCCTGGCGCTCTTTCTGCGCCGGCTCAATCAAACCCTCATCATCGGGCTGGTGCAGGTGCTGCTCGAACTCTTCAAGGAGCTGACCCGGCGTTTCCAGCAAGCGCTGCACCGCATCGAGGAACTGCTCAGCCATCATCTCGGCGAATCGCGCCTGGAGCTGGCCATCAAGGCATTGCTCGCGCCCCTTTGGAATATCGTGCAGGCGCTCATCCAGTTCTATGTGACCGTGCTGGTCGAGCCCCAGATCAATCCCATCAAGCACTTTCCCCTGGTCACCATCGCCCACAAGCTGCTGCTGCCCTTCCTGCCGGCCATTACCAGCATGCTGGTGCAGCTCACCAATTCCATCCTGCCGGCCATCATCGCCTATCCCATCGCCACCCTCACCGTGCTGCTGTTGCCGGGACTAGCTGGATTTCTGGTTTGGGAGCTGAAGGAAAACTGGAAGCTCTATGCCGCCAATCACACCGATCCGAGCACGCCCGAGGGGCGCCAACGTCTGGAATCCGAGACCGGCGTGACCATTGAACAAGCCGTGGTGGGCACCCATGGCGAGAGCATGCGCGCCATTCTGCGCCGAGGATTTCACAGCGGCACCCTGCCCAAGGCCTTCGATCAGATGCGCCGCGGGCTGCGCGAGCAGTTGCGCGAGCAGCAACCCGCGCCGCGACGCATGCGCGAGGCGCGCCGCCAGCTCGCCGAGATCGAGCGCGCGCTGTGCGTCTTTACCGACCGCGAGCTAGGTTATCCACTGCGCCTGCGCTGCCAGAACCCCGGCTGCACCTTGACGCATATCGAAACCTGCCCGCCGCGTCTTGCCATCAACGCCTGCGAACTGGGTCTGCTGCTCTATGGCGCGCGCGCCCCCGAGGGCACAGCGTTGCGGCTGCGCATCCATATCGAACTCCTCGAACCCGATCTACGCTGGCGTCTTGACGTCGAAGGCCCTCCACTGCTCGGTCCCACCTGCTGGCGCCTGGTTGCCGAGGATCTGCGCATCTTTGCCGAACGCGCCGGCATTCGCCATGCCCCCATCCCTGCGCAGCTCTCGTCCTAACCCCAGGAGGCGAGCGCGGCGTGCAGCAGCGTCCCGCCTGGACTGAACCATCGCCTAGGCGCGCACCACCTGGATGCAACGGCCCTGTGGGCTGGTCATCTCATGGCCTGTGGTGCGCTCCTCGATGGCCGGCTGCCCCGTGCGCCGATCGAAGATCACCAGCCAGCCGCAGTCCAGCCCCAGGCCGGCCAGATAGTCGTCGAGCTGCACCAGTCCCTCGGCG
>JAFGTZ010000343.1 GCA_016938795.1 Chromatiaceae bacterium
CTGTTCATGATCGCCCGACTGGCCCGGCTCATCCGGCGCGCGCGCCCCGATCTGGTGCATCTGCACAGTCGTATCGGGGCCGATGTCATGGGCGGACTGGCGGCGCGTCTCGCCGGCGTGCCGGTCATCCACACCCGGCGCGTGGACAATCCCGAGCCGCGCTGGCTGGTGGGGCTCAAATACCGGCTGCATGATCGGGTCATCGCCATCTCGGAGGGCATCGCCGCCGTGCTGCGCGCCGAGGGGCTGGCGGCGGAGAAGCTCCGCGTGGTGCGCAGCGCCATCGACCCCGCGCCCTATGCCGGGCCCTGCGCGCGCGCCTCCGTCCTGGCACGGCTCGGGTTGCCCGAGGACGCCATCATCCTGGGGGTTGTCGCCCAGCTCATCCGGCGCAAGGGACATGCCGTGCTGCTCGACGCCCTGCCCCCGCTCATGGTGCGCCATCCCCGGCTGCATCTGTGCTGCTTCGGGCAAGGCCCGGAGGCCGAGTCGCTCAGCGCGCACAGCGCGGCGCTCGGTCTGGCCGAACGGGTGCATCTGTGTGGCTTTCGCGACGATCTCGCCGAGATTCTGCCCTGTCTCGATCTGCTCGCCCATCCAGCGCTCATGGAGGGGCTGGGTGTGGCGCTGCTCCAGGCATCGAGCGCGGGCGTGCCCATCGTGGCCAGCCGGGTTGGCGGCATCCCCGAGGCGGTGCGCGAGGGCGAGAACGGGCTTTTGGTGACGCCAAACGACCCCCAGGCGCTCGGCGCGGCCCTCGCCGCGCTGCTCGATCACCCCGAGCGCCGCCGCGCGCTCGGCGCCGCCGGGCGCGCCCTCATGGCCCGCGAGTTCTCAATCGACGCCATGGTCGAGGGCAATCTGGCGGTCTATCGCGAGCTGCTTGTTTAATCTATGGGGACTTGATAGCTAGGTGAACAACGATGCATATCGAGACGGATTTAGACCCGATTCATGCTCAACGCCTCTTTGACATCCAGCAGCGCTTGCAAAAGCCATTATCCGATGTGCTGGCGACATTGATCGATTTGTGGCAGGAGCAATTCATCGACCCGTTGGTCGATGATGCACAACCTTCGGCCCTCTATGCGGCGCTCGAAGACATTGGCTTTATTGGCTGTCTCGACGCCGATGAATCCTTGGCGGCGGACTACAAGCAGCAGCTCGATTTCTCGCCGAAATGCGGTAGTAGTCGGTGATTATCGTCGATACCGGCGCCTGGGTTGGTTTGGCGAATCGGCGCGACCAGTATCATGCGGCCTGTCGCGCCTTCTTCAGCCGCAATCGCGAGCCGCTGATGACCACCTGTCCGGTTCTGGTTGAAACCACGCATTTGCTCTTCAGTCGCATAGGCGTCCCGATGACCTTGGGTTGGTTGGAAACGATTCAGACGCAGGGTGTTGCCATTTTCGAGCCCGAGCCTGGGGATTTTCCGGAGATGACAGGGCGCATGCGTCAATACGCGGATTTGCCGATGGACTTGGCCGATGCCTCGCTGTTGCTGCTGGCCGAGCGTTTGGGGCATGGGCGTATTCTGTCTACCGATCAGCGTGATTTTCGGACATACCGCTGGAAAAACCGCCATCCATTCATCAATTTACTGACGTTGTCCTGAGTGAACTGTTCAAGCCCTCTGACCAACCTCCCAACCAGTCTCCAGATCATCGGCAGCAAGGCGCTCGGCGGGGCCGAGCGCTGGTTTATCCGCTTCGCGGCGGCGCTGGCCGAGCGGGGGGCGCCGAGCGAGCTGGCGATCCGGCGCGGCAGTGCGCTCGACGGGCTGGATTTCGGGCCGCTCGCGGTGCATCGGCTGCCCTTTCGCACCACCTGGGATCCCTGGTCGCGCCAGGCGCTGGCGGCGCTTATCGCCAAGCGCCGGCCCGCGCTTGTGCAGACCTACATGGGTCGCGCCACGCGGCTGACACGCCTGCCCGCGCGCGGCGGCCCTATCCATCTCGCGCGGCTCGGCGGCTATTACAAGCTCAGCCCCTACCGGCATGCCCATGGCTGGATTGGCAACACCCGGGGGCTGTGCGACTGGATGGTGCGCGAGGGGCTGCCCGCCGATCGCGTCCATCACATCTATAACTTCGCCGAGCCCGCCCAGCCCCTGCCCGAAACGGAGGTAGCGGCGCTGCGCGCAACGCTCGATCTGCCGCCCAATGCCTGGGTGCTGGTCACGCTCGGGCGGCTGGTGCCGGTGAAGGGACAGCGCTATCTCATCGAGGCGCTGGCCCGTCTGCCTGAGAGCCTCTCGGATCGTCCGCTCGTGCTGCTCATGGTGGGCGACGGCCCGCTTGCCGGGGCGCTTCAGGCGCAGGCGCGCGCGCTCGCTCAGACGCACCGCATCCGCTGGACCGGCTGGCAGCGCGATCCCCGCCCCTATCTGCAACTGGCCGATCTGGTGGTCTTTCCCTCGCTGGAGGAGGAGACGCTCGGCAATGTCATTCTCGAGGCCTGGAGCTGGGAGCGCCCGCTGGTGACGGCGCAATTTCGCGGCGCGCGCGAGCTGGTGCATCACGGCGAGGATGCCTGGTGCGCGCCCTGCGCCGATGCCGCCGCGCTCGCCGAGGGAATTCGCGAGGTGCTTGCCGATGCCAATCTGCGCGAGCGCCTGGTGGCACGCGGCGCCGAGCGGGTGGCGCGCGAGTTTTCGCGCGCGGCGATTCTGGATCAGTATCTGGCGCTCTATCGACGGTTGACTGGCGTCTAGGGC
>JAFGTZ010000344.1 GCA_016938795.1 Chromatiaceae bacterium
ACCTTCACCTCCTCGCCGGTGTTGGCGTCGGTGAAGTAGTAATCGCCCATGGCCTCGGCGGAATCCTCGTCGATCACGATCTGATTGTTGACGAGACGCACATGCGACCAGGGTTGCAGCGCAAAGCCGTGATCCTCGGAATCGACGCCGGTGACAAAATAGGAGAGCGCCTCCTCGCGGGTCTCGCGAAATTCGTCAACAGCGGCCTTGGTCGGCTTGAAGAGCACCGGACCCTCGGCGTACCCATATAATGTGTCGATCATCCGCTCGGCAGCGGCGCGATAATCGCCGCCTGCCTGATACATCTGGCCAATCTCGACAATGCCCAGCCCCCAGGCCCGCTCGGCCTCCAGCACCTCGTCCTGGGTGATGGGCTGTGCGGCCTGCGCGCTCGCCACGCCGGCGATGAGCGCCAGCGCCGTGGTCATGAAAAAGGTCTCAACTCGTCTCTTCATCGTTTTGTTATGAATGTTGAATGCGTTGCACACAGCCGGGCGCACTCAGAGCGCGCCCGGAACCCAATCCGCCTTCTCGTATCGAACAGCGGACGGCGCGAAGGCTAGCGCAGCTTGGGCGCGGCTGTCATCTGGCTGTTATATACCCAGCACAGATGGATTTTACGGTGAGGGCTGGGGGATGGACGCAGGGGTGTCGACGGCAGGGATGCCGTCGCCAAGCCTCCAGGGATGGATTCACGGCGTCCCCTGCGGCCATCCCCCAGCCCAGAGCGGATGAGGAAAACCAAAAACTGACTGGCAATTGGTATACCGCGCGCTAACCGTCACTGAATGCCGCTCCCACTGAATTGAGACCTCAACCGTGAACGACTGCATCCGGGTGCGCGGCGCGCGCCAGAACAATCTCCAGACTCTCGATCTCGACCTGCCGCTCGGCCAGCTCATCCTCATTACCGGCGTCTCGGGCGCGGGCAAGTCCTCGCTCGCCTTCGAGACCCTGCACGCCGAGGGCCAGCGGCGCTACGTCGAGACCTTCTCGCCCTATGCGCGCCAGTTTCTCGACCGGCTCGATCGCCCGGCGGCCGAGCGCATCGACGGCATCCCGCCCTCCATCGCTATCGACCAGACCAACCCGGTGCGCACCTCGCGCTCCACGGTTGGCACCATGACCGAGATCAACGACCACCTTAAGCTGCTCTTCGCGCGCGCCGCCCGGCTCTATTGCCACGGCTGCGGGCGCGAGGTGCGCCGCGACGACCCCGAAAGCATCTGGGCGCATCTGATGAGCGAGACGCCCGAGAGCCGCGTGCTCATCGTCTTCACGGTCGCGGTGCCCGAGTCCATGACGCCCGGGCAGGTGCGCGAGATGCTCGCCCAGCAGGGCTATGTGCGCCTGCTCAGCGAGGAGGCGGAGCACATCGAGGTCATTCAAGACCGGCTGCGCCTGAGCCATGAAAACCGCGCGCGCGCCCTGGAGGCGCTGGAGACGGCACTGGAGCGCGGCCATGGCCAGATCCGCGTTTATCCGCTCGATGAGGCGCGCGAGCCGGGCGCGCCCTGGCGCTTTTCGTCCGCCCTGCACTGTCCGCACTGCGACATCCGCTGGCGCGAACCCCTGCCCGGACGCTTCTCCTTCAACTCGCCGCTCGGCGCCTGCGAAACCTGCCGGGGCTTTGGGCGTGTCATCGGCATCGACTGGGCTCAGGTCATTCCCGACGACAGCAAAACCCTGCTCGATGGCGCCGTGCGGCCCATCCAGTCCGAGAGCTATGCCGAGGTGCAGGCCGATCTGCTGCGCTTCGCGCGCCGTCGCGGCGTGCCGACCGACGTGCCCTGGCGGCTGCTCGATGCGGCCGATCGCGACTGGATCATCGCCGGCGAGGGCGACTGGGAGGATGGCGTCTGGTACGGACTGCGCCGCTTCTTCGACTGGCTTGAGGGACGCAGCTACAAGATGCATGTGCGGGTGCTGCTCGCGCGCTATCGCTCCTACGACCGCTGCCCGGACTGCGGCGGGGCGCGACTGAAGGACGAGGCGCTCGACTGGCGGCTCGGCGATGCCGCCCTGGCCACCGCCGCCCTGCCCGCCGAGGCGCGCGCTCGCCATGGCCGGGTGCGCATGGACGCGGCGGCCTGGAGCGCGCT
>JAFGTZ010000345.1 GCA_016938795.1 Chromatiaceae bacterium
CAGGCCTCCAGGATGTGCGCGAAGCCAACCAGATTGGTGTGCACATAGGCGAGCGGGTTGTCGAGCGAATAGCGCACCCCGGCCTGGGCGGCCAGGTTGACCACACGCTCGGGGCAGTGCTCGGCAAAGGCGGCGGCCACCGCCTCGGCATCTTCGATGTCGAGACGCAGATCGGTAAAGCCCGGAAAGGCGCGGGTGCGCTCCAGACGCGCCTCCTTGAGGCGCACATCGTAATAGGGCGTGAGATTGTCGAGGCCGATAACCTCGTCGCCGCGTTCGAGCAGACGCAGCGAGAGCGCCGAACCAATGAATCCGGCGCTGCCGGTGACCAGGACTTTCATGAAGGCTCCCGAAACTGGATTCGTGAAGGGTTAGAGCCGCCCGTCGCTCGCCTCGCGCGGCAGCAGATGCTTGACGTCGTAGAGAATGGCGCCGGGCTTGCCGAAGGCGCGGATGCGTTCGGCGCCGAGCGCGGCGAACTGGCGGTGCGCCACGGCGAGGACGATGGCGTCATAGGCGCCGCTCGCGGGCTCGGCGACCAGGTCGATGCCGTATTCGGCGGCGGCCTCGGCAGGGTCGGCCCAGGGGTCGTGTACGTCGCAGCCGATGCCGTAGTCGGCCAGCTCGTGGAGGATGTCGATGACCCGGGTGTTGCGCAGATCGGGGCAGTTTTCCTTGAAGGTGAGGCCGAGCACCAGGACGCGCGAGCGCGGCCCAACCCCCGCGCGGCGCATCAGGAGCTTGATGACCTGACCCGCGACATAGGCCCCCATGCGGTCGTTCAGGCGCCGTCCGGCCAGGATGATCTCGGGGTGATAGCCGATCTGCTGCGCCTTGTGGGTGAGGTAATAGGGATCGACCCCGATGCAGTGCCCACCGACCAGACCGGGGCGGAAGGGCAGGAAATTCCACTTGCTCCCCGCCGCCTCCAGCACCTCCTGGGTGTCGATGCCGAGCCGGTTGAAAATGAGCGCCAGCTCGTTGATGAGCGCGATGTTGAGATCGCGCTGGGTGTTCTCGATGACCTTGGCCGCCTCGGCCACCCGGATGCTGCTCGCGCGATGGGTGCCGGCGCTGATGATGGAGGCATAGAGCCGGTCCACGAAGTCGGCAACCTCGGGGGTGGAGCCCGAGGTGACCTTGCGGATGCTCGGCAGGCGGTGTTCGCGATCGCCCGGATTGATGCGCTCGGGGCTGTAGCCGGCAAAGAAATCGCGGTTGAACACCAGACCCGAGACCGCCTCGATGATGGGCACGCAGACCTCCTCGGTGGCGCCCGGATAGACCGTGGACTCGAAGATGACCACGGCGCCCGGCCTCAGCACCTCGCCCAGCGTGCGGCTGGCCGCCCGCAGCGGGCCGAGATCGGGCTGCTTGTGCTCGTTGATGGGCGTGGGTACGGTGACGATGAGCACGTTGCA
>JAFGTZ010000346.1 GCA_016938795.1 Chromatiaceae bacterium
CCGGCGAGAAACTGCTCGGTGTTGCGCAACAGCTCGGCCTGCTGGCGCTCCAGATGCAGCAGATCGGCGGGCAGTAACCGATGCGGCGCCTGCACCGCCTCCAACCAGCCGCGCTCGCCCTGGCGTCGCCATAGATAGGCCCGCGCCGCCCAGTCGGGTGCGGCTTGGGTGGGTGCGAAAAGCTGCTCCAGACGCTCGACGAGCGCCTCGGCGCGGTGAAAAAAGGCCTCGGTGTCTGACATGGCGGCGCTGGCATGCACGAATGCGGCGGTCGGTTCAAGAGCGCCCATGCTAGACGATGTCTGATGTCTCATCCAGGCGGGCCAATGGACAGCGCTGGATTGGATCGGGTTTGCTGTATGGTTTTGCCCAGGTGCTCAACCTCAGCCTGAAGTTCTCGCGGCTAAAAGCCGCCAGTGGAAGCGGCTTCCAGCCGCGAGCCGACAGCGAGGCGCTCGCAGACCAAGGCGCCAGCGCACGCGCAGAGGAGCGCCGATCCCAAGTTCTCAACGTCAGCGCGGAGTTCTCGCGGCTAAAAGCCGCTTCCACAGGTTGGCATTCTCGCGGCTGAAAGCCGCTTCCTCGGGCGGGGCCTTCGTTTCTCGACAAGGAGTTGCAGTGGTTATGAGCGTATCTTCTTCCAGGCTCTGGTATTCCCTGATCCTGCTTGCGTCGCTGTCCGGACCCGCGCTGGCCGAGTCCGAGCTGGTGGCGCAGCCCATCGCCAAGACCGGCCCCAGCTGTCCGCGCGGCTACACGCCGAGCGGGGCCTATTGCATGCCGCGCACGGGCGCGCGCTTTGCGCTGGAGAAGCAGGGAGAGGGGATCTGTCCGCGCGGCTATACCCCGAGCGGGGGCTATTGCGTGGCGCGCCCGGAGGCGCGGGCGGCCCTGCCGAAGGTGGGCGCAACCTGTCCGAGGGGCTATTCGCCGAGCGGTGCCTACTGTGTGAAGCGACCTTGAGCGCCGCGCCCGCTCAGCGCGCGCTGAGCGGGCGGCGAGGGCTTCAGGCGTCGATGCGACGGTATTTGATGCGATGCGGCTGGTCGGCATCGGTGCCGAGCCGGCGGTGCAGATCGGCCTCGTAGTCGGCATAGTTGCCTTCGAACCAGGTCACCTGTGAGTCGCCCTCGAAGGCGAGGATGTGGGTGGCGATGCGGTCGAGGAACCAGCGATCATGGCTGATGACCACGGCGCAGCCGGGGAAGGTGAGCAGCGCCTCTTCGAGCGCGCGCAGGGTTTCGACATCGAGGTCGTTGGTCGGCTCGTCGAGCAGCAGCACGTTGCCGCCGCGCTTGAGGAGCTTGGCGAGATGCACGCGGTTGCGCTCGCCGCCCGAGAGGTCACCGATGCGCTTTTGCTGATCGGTGCCCTTGAAGTTGAAGCGCCCGCAATAGGCGCGCGAGGGCATCTCGAAGCGGCCCACGGTGATGATGTCGGCGCCGTCGGAGATTTCCTCCCACACCGTCTTGCTGTCGTCGAGCGTGTCGCGGCTTTGATCGACACAGGCGATATCAACCGTCTCGCCGATGCGCAGCTCGCCCGCATCGGGCGTCTCCTGCCCGGTGAGGATGCGAAACAGCGTGGTCTTGCCCGCGCCGTTGGGGCCGATGACGCCCACGATGCCACCGCGCGGCAGGTTGAAGGAGAGATTCTCGTAGAGCAGCCGATCGCCGTAGGCCTTGCGCAGTCCGTTCGCCTCGATGACCAGATCGCCGAGGCGCGGGCCTGGCGGGATGTAGATCTCGTTGGTCTCGTTGCGGGCCTGGAATTCCTGCGATTGCAGCTCCTCGAAACGGGCCAGACGCGCCTTGCTCTTGGCATGGCGGCCCTTGGGGTTGGCGCGCACCCACTCCAGCTCCTGCTTCATGGTCTTGATGCGCGCCTGTTCCTGCTTCTGCTCCAGCTCCAGACGCTGTTCCTTCTGTTCCAGCCAGGAGGAATAGTTGCCCTCCCAGGGGATGCCGTGGCCGCGGTCGAGTTCGAGAATCCAGCCGGCCACGTTATCCAGGAAGTAGCGATCGTGGGTCACCGCCACCACGGTGCCGGGATAGTCGTGCAGGAAGCGCTCCAGCCAGGACACCGAGGCGGCGTCGAGATGGTTGGTTGGCTCGTCGAGCAGCAGCATGTCGGGCTTGGAGAGCAGCAGGCGGCAGAGCGCGACGCGGCGGCGCTCGCCACCCGAGAGCCGGGTGACATCGGCCTCCCAGGGCGGCAGACGCAGCGCCTCGGCGGCCACCTCCAGGGTGCGCTCCAGGTTGTGCCCGTCGGTGGCCTCGATGAGATTTTCGAGTTCGGCCTGCTCCTGGGCGAGGGCGTCGAAATCGGCATCGGGTTCGGCGTAGGCGGCATAGACCGCATCGAGCCGCTCCAGCGCGGCCTTGATGTGACCGAGTGCGTCCTCGACATTGCCGCGCACGTCCTTCTCGGGGTTGAGCTGCGGTTCCTGCGAGAGATAACCGATCTTGATGCCTGACTGGGCGCGCGCCTCGCCCTCGATCTCGGTGTCGAGACCGGCCATGATCTTAAGCAGGGTGGACTTGCCCGCGCCGTTGAGACCGAGCACACCGATCTTGGCGCCGGGGAAGAAGGACAGCGAGATATCGCGCAGAATAACGCGCTTGGGCGGCACAACCTTGCCGACCCGGTTCATCGTGTAAATGTACTGAGCCATGAAAATCCGAGCTGTGAGTGTTGCGGTGGTCGAAGATCCGGCGGCGGGCCGGAGCGGGGCGCTTCAAGGCCCCGACATGGATGCGCATTCTGCGCTGTTGGATGTGAAATGTCCAAAA
>JAFGTZ010000347.1 GCA_016938795.1 Chromatiaceae bacterium
ATGACCCATGGTCGCAAGACCATGATTTAGCCGTCCCAACACTGAGGAGCATCACGCATGGCACTGCAATACACCGCTTTTGGCTCGGATGACATCGCCAACCAGCTGGCCAGGATGAACGACTCGCAGATCGACAACCTGGCGTTCGGCGCCATTCAGCTCGACAGCACCGGCAAGATTCTCAAGTACAACATCCACGAGGGCGACATCACGGGCCGCAAGCCAGAGGAGGTCATCGGCAAGAATTTTTTCAACGAGGTCGCGCCCTGCACCAAAACCCCTCAGTTCTACGGCGCCTTTCGCGAAGGCGTCAGTTCCGGCGATCTTAATGCGATGTTCGAGTACGAGTTCGATTACAAAATGCAGCCGACCAAGGTGAAGGTTCACATGAAGAAGGCCCTGGCGGGCGATACCTACTGGATCTTCGTCAAGCGCCTCTGATCTGATCCGCATCTTCGCAAGCCCCCGTGCGAGGCTCGACGTCAGTGACGCGCACCTGAGTCGAGTGTCCCGCACGGGATCCACTGCACAGGCTGGACATATCAGATCATGCACGCGCCAAATCACTCACCCTGGTGGAATCGAGACCGGGTCCAGGCCCTGGTTCTCGATATCGCGGGCAGCGAGCTGCGCCGACTCAGGCCCGCAGCGCCCTGGCCCCCGGAAGATCCCCAGTCGCTGCCGGACAGTCTCGACTCACTGGAGCGACTGAGTCTCTCCAGTGCACTGGCCGAGTATTTCCAGATGCACCAGGTGGGCCTTGAGGATGCCCTGCTCACTGCACGCCGCCTCGATGACTGGGTGGATGTCATCCTCGCCTCGCTGGAGCGCCATGCCGCAACCATCGGCTTTCGAACCTCGGGCTCGACGGGCGAGCCACGTTGCCAGATCCATCGCCTCGACCGGCTTGCGTGCGAGGTGGAATTCTGGGCGAACAGCCTGGGGCCGGTGCAGGCCATCGCCGGTGTGGTTCCGCGTCATCACATCTATGGTTTTCTCTTCACCATCCTGCTGCCGTGGCGCCTTGAGCTGTCCTATCTTGACGCGCGCGGCCTGCTCGCAGGCAGTCTGACGAAACAGCTTCCCGCCGAGTCGCTCATCGTCGGATATCCGGACTACTGGCGTCTGATTGCACTCTCGCAGGGACCGCTGCCCGAGCGGGCGCAGGGACTCACCTCCACCGCGCCCGCCGCTCCCGATCTCTGGCCGGCGCTGGTTCCCCGGCACCTGTCGCGCCTGATCGAGATTTACGGATCGAGCGAAACCGCCGGCATCGGCTGGCGCACCTCGGGGGACGAGCCCTTTCGGCTCCTGCCGCTCTGGGGGCGCGTCGAGCAGGGGCTGGAACCCCGCATGCAGGACGCACCCGGCGCGCCGCTGAAGCTGCCGGATCATCTGCGCTGGGAATCCGCCGATCGCTTCCGGGTCGAGGGACGCCGCGACGCGGCGGTCCAGGTGGGCGGCATCAATGTCTATCCGCGCGCCGTGGCCGACGTACTCGAAGCGCACCCCGAGGTGGCGCGCGCGGCGGTGCGTCTCATGCGCCCCGAGGAGGGCCATCGGCTCAAGGCCTTCATCGTCCCCGCCGATTCCGACGCCGACCCCAGGGCATTGACCAAGACCCTAACCGACTATGTTGACCGCCATCTGGAAACCGCCGCCCGACCGCGCGCCTTTACCTTCGGCCCCGAGCTTCCGCGCGGCGCCCTAGGCAAGGCGGAGGACTGGGCTCTGAAGGAATTCACATCGTTTCAATCATCGGTTTTTCCCTTCTGAACCTATTCAAGCGGTGACTTCATATGACCGCACTTGAAACAAAAAACCGCAGGCGACTCAGCACAAGATGAACGTCATCGAGCTCGATCAGGTATTGACGCTTTCCGAACTAGCCTCCATTGCCGAAGGGCGCTCTCAACTCCAACTGAGCCGGAGCGCTCGGGAGCGGCTTTGTGCTGGCGCCGCGCAACTGGAGCGGTTGGTCGCCCAAGGCGCCCTTGTCTATGGCATTACCACCGGCTATGGGCCGCTGGCCGGAAACTATGTGCATGAGCATCTAGGCGGCTCTTTGCAGCGCAAGCTCGTTTACCATCTGGCGACAGGTGTAGGAGCGCTGTTTAGCCAGCGCGAAACGCGGGCGATTATGGTGGCACGCATTGCCAACCTGGCCCAGGGTTGGTCGGGCGTGCGACCCGCAGTCGTAGATCACCTGCTCGCTATGCTCAATCAGGACATCATTCCCGCCGTGCCACAACTCGGCACTGTGGGCGCAAGCGGCGATTTGACGCCCTTGGCACACATTGCGCTCGCCGCCATCGGAGAGGGTCAAGTGCTTGGCAATGGAGACCTGCAAGATGCCGCTTCGGCCCTCGAACGCGCGGGCCTGCATTGCCTGGATCTTGCGCTCAAGGATGGTCTGGCCCTGGTGAATGGAACCTCGGCGATGACAGGTGTTGCCGCGCTCAATGGAGTGGATGCGCGTCGGGCATTTGAACTCGCAATGCGTTTAACCCTCGGATATGGCGAGCTGATGGGCGCCCGCCTAGAGGCATGGAGCCCCCGCCTGGCCATTGCCCGACCTCATCCCGGCCAACGACACGTCGCTGAACGCTTGAATCTTTTGAGCCAGGATGCCCCGCGCTTGCAGCCTCAGCAGGCCTGTAGCCATTCTTTACCCGAAGCGCTCGAAAACACAGGACTTCTGCATCATCAACCCATCCCCCAGGATCCTTACACATTACGCTGCGCGCCTCAGGAGCTAGGTGCGGCCTTTGATGTTCTAGAGTTTCATGATCAGCTAGTCGCCACTGAACTCATGGCTGCTTGCGACAATCCCATTGTAGACGTCGAGCAAGGCACCCTCTGGCACGGTGGAAATTTTTACGGTCAACATCTGGCCTATGCCGCCGATAGTCTCACCATGGCAGTCATCAAGGTTGGTGTTTATATCGAACGCATCATCGCACGCCTCACCGACCCTGCCCTAAACCAGGGCCTGCCACCCTTCCTCACGGGTGGGCGCCCAGGGCTCGATAGTGGCTTTATGGGCGCCCAGGTCACCGCCACAGCGCTGGTTGCCGAGATGCGGACTCACGCCATGCCGGCCTCAATCCAGTCGATCGCTACCAATGCTAATAATCAGGATGTTGTGACTCTCGGCACTATTGCCGCGCGCCGCTGCCGCGACATGCTGGAATTGCTCTGGAAACTCCTCGCGATTGAGGCCATGGTCGTGGCTCAGGGGATGGACTTGGTTGGCCAGGGTTCAGTTGCAACCTTCTCCACTAGCAGCCGCGATATTCACAGGTTCGTACGTCATACCGTGCCCTTCCTGACTGAAGACCGCCCGCTCTCCCACGAGATTGAAAGACTCGCAGACCAACTCGCCAAAGACGGTTGAACCACAGCTTGGCCGACAGGGGGAAAGCGACCCGATCACCAGGTTTGCACCTGCTGGGTCGTTACGCCACTTAGCCGAGGTGCGCTCAACGGCTAGGCAGTCCTCGCAACCATAGTCTGAAATAGATTGAGACCACGTCTCGATAGACCAATCACAGATGGATGTTTCGGTGAGGGCTAGGGAATGGACGCGGGTGTCAACGGCAGGGATGCCTTCGCCAAGCCTCCAGGGATGGATTCACTTTCGTCCCCCGGGGCCATTACCCAGCCCAGAGCGCATGAGGAAAACCGATGTGCAATGCGCGTATACTCCGGCTTGCCTGGCCTCTGCCTCGGGCCCACACAAGGTTAATCTTGCATCTTTATCCAGAATTGGACGATAATATTTCGTTGTTTCTCGCGATCTTCCCTCCAGGACGCCGCGGTCTTGGCGTCCCCCAAGGCTTGGCTTCCCCAGGGGCGCGCCCTTCTCTCTGAGGCCCCACCATGGATACCCCCGACACAAGCACCGGTTTTAGCGAACTCGGTCTTGCCCCCGCCATTGCCCAGGCCGTGGCCGAACTGGGCTACGAAAGCCCCACTCCAGTTCAACGCCAGTGCATCCCGCACCTCCTTGAAGGACGCGATCTGCTCGGCCAGGCGCAGACCGGCACCGGCAAGACCGCCGCCTTTGCCCTGCCCTTGCTTAGCCGCATCGACGCCACCGAGGCGCGCCCGCAGATTCTGGTGCTCGCGCCTACCCGCGAGCTGGCCCTTCAGGTGGCCGAGGCCTTCCAGCGCTACGCCAAATATCTCCAGGGCTTTCATGTGCTGCCGCTCTACGGCGGACAGAGCTATGGTCTCCAGCTCTCCCAGCTCAAGCGCCATCCGCAGGTCATCGTCGGCACGCCCGGTCGGGTCATGGATCACATCCGCCGGGGCACGCTCTCGCTTGAAGGCATCCGCACCCTGGTGCTCGACGAGGCCGACGAGATGCTCAACATGGGCTTTGCCGAGGATATTGACTGGATCTTCGAGCAGGCGCCCGCCAAGCGTCAGGTGGCGCTCTTCTCGGCCACCATGCCGCCGGCCATCCGCCGCGTAGCCGAGCAGCGTCTGGTCAATCCAGAGCAGGTGTGCGTGGCCGCCGAGTCCGAAACGGTCGATACCATCGATCAATCGCACTGCGTGGTGACACGCTTTCACAAGTTCGACCTGCTCACCCGGGTGCTGGAGATGGAGCCCTTCGATGGCATGCTCATCTTCGTGCGCACCAAGAACGCCACCACCGAGATTGCCGACAAGCTCAAGGCGCAGGGCTTCGCGGCCGAGGCGCTCAACGGCGACATGAATCAGGAGCTGCGCGAGCGCACCGTCGAGCGGCTCAAGCAGAGCCAGCTCGATATTCTGGTCGCCACCGACGTGGCCGCGCGCGGGCTCGATGTCGAACGCATCAGCCATGTGGTGAACTACGACATCCCCACCGATCCGGCGGCCTATGTGCACCGCATCGGACGCACCGGGCGCGCCGGGCGCGCCGGGCGCGCGCTCCTGCTCGTCGAGCCGCGCGAGCGCGGTCTGCTGCGCGCCATCGAGCGCACCATCCGTCGCGCGGTGCCGTCCATGGAGCCGCCCTCGGCGGCGGCGCTCAGCGAATCGCGCATTGATCGCTTCATTGAAGAGGTGCGCGAAACCCTGCGCGACCAGGATCTCGATTACTTTTACCGGCTGCTCGCGCGACTTGGCAAGGAGCAGGAAATCGAGATGATGGACATCGCCGCTGCCCTCGCCTACCTCTACCAGCGCGAGCGCCCCTTCGAGGTGAAGGAGGAGCTGCCGCGCCCGAGCGCCCACGAACGCGAACGTGGTCCGCGCGCGCGCGACGATCAGCGCGAGGAGCGCCGTGCGCGACGCCCGGAAGGCGCTTCGGGTTCCGGATCGGATGGCGCGCTCGTCAACTACCGCATCGAGGTCGGCCATCGCCATGGGGTGACGCCGCGCGAAATCGTCGGCGCCATCGCCAACGAATCGGGGCTTGAGGGGCGCTACATCGGGCGCATCGACATTCGCGATGACCACTCCGTCGTCGGCCTGCCGGCAGGCATGCCGCGCGAGATTTTTCAGCACCTGCAGCGGGTCTTTGTGTGTGGGCAGGCGTTGCGCATCTCGCTCGCCGGAGAGGATGCAAGCGAGGCGCGCCGCGCCCCCTATGGCGAGCGCCCGCGACAGGCCCCGCGCGGCGAGCGCCCGGAGTCGGGCAAGCCACGCCGCGCGGGCCCGGATAGCCGCCCCAGAGCGCGCAAACCCCGTACCTGACGGCTACGCGGCGCCGGCCCAAGGCGCACGGCGCAGCAGCGCCAGCGCCTGCTCGCGACAGGCGCGCGCGGTGTCGGCGTCGAGCGCCGCGAGCCAGCGCGCCGGAATGGCCTCGTGGCCATACAGGGCGCCCGCGATCATGCCGAGAATGGCCCCGGTGGTGTCCGCATCGCCACCGCGATTGACCACCTCGACCAGTGCCGATTCAAAATCATCCGTATCGAACAGGGCCTGAAAGACCGCGCGCAGCGTCTCGACCACATAACCGCCCGGATTCTCGACGCGCCGTCTCCGGAAGGCGAACTCGGGATGCCGGGCGATGAGGGCCTCCACCCGCGCGAGCAACGCGAGCACATCGGCACCGAGCAGCGCCTCCTGTACCAGGCGCGTCACCGTCAGGGTGGCGGCATCGGAGAGCGGATGATGGTGGGTAATGCGGGCCTGGAGGAAGCAGGCCGCCTCCACCTCGGACTCGGCGACGCCCAGGGTATAGAGCGCGATCGGCAGGGTGCGCATGCAGGCCCCGTTGCCGGCGTCGTACTCGTTCGGAGGCATCTCAGTCTCGCCCGTGCGCCGATAGCGCGACAGACCGCGGCGCACCGTGTGGCCAATATCCACCGGGCGCGAGCGCATCCAGTCGCTGAAGGCCTCGGCGATGGCCTTGGCCTCGATACCCTGCTCCAGCAGGGCGCGCCCGAGCGCAAGACTCATCTCGGTGTCATCCGTCACCCGCCCCTTGCGCAGGCGCAACCAGCCGCCGCCCAATATCTCGCGATGGACGCCATGGGTCGCCTGGATTTCGCGCGGGGTCATGAACTCGACCGTGGCCCCCAGGGCATCGCCCACAGCAAGGCCCAGATAGGCGCCGATGGCGCGCGCCTCGACCGCCTCAGTCGGGGGCAAAGCAGACATGGTAATCGGCGCACTGCTCGCACGAGGGCGCGCGACAGACATAGATGCCCTCGGCCAGACAGAGCTGCTGATAGAGAAAGCGCTTCCATTTCATATCGCGCTCATTGCGCGCGGCCAGGGCGGGAAAGTTGCGCCACATGAGGTCGGTCAGCTCAGTGCGGTCCCAAAGGCCCAAATCCTGCCACAGGTGATCCCCGCCCATGCAACCGGCGGCGATCACCTCGGCCATCCACACCTCGGAGAGCGAGGCCCCCGCACGCTGATCGAGCAGCAGCGCGAGCAGCTCCTCGCGCTCGGCGCGACGCGACTCGGGCAACGGCGGCCCGCCGTCCACCGCGCCCAGCACATCGGGTGAGACGCCCGGAAAATGCTGATCGACCAGCGCCGCAAAGGCCGCCGGCGCCAGCCCCAGCCAGGCTGGGAGCGAGCCGCCGCCTAGGGCGCGGCTTGCAATCATGCAGGCGAAGGCCCGATCGTTGCCCGCCCCGATCGCACGCGCCATCAACCGGTCGAAGACCCGTCCGGCATCCCGCGTCAGATCCTGCGCCAGGGCGGACATGGCTCAGTACTCCACGAGGATGTCTTCGTCGCGCACGATCATCTGACAGGCCAGGCGCCACTCGCTCGGCATGTCATCGACGCGCAGCTGGTCGATCTCGTCCTGGGTGAGCTTGCCGAGCTGGCGCAACACCTGCTGCTCCTTCTCAGTGAGAAAGTAGCCCATGCGCCCCTTTGAATCGACACTGCTCACGCGCACCACACAGTTGCCGCACTCACCATCCTGACAATCGTGGTGGATGGGAACCTTGTGCTCCTTGGCGAGTTTAAGCAGCGTCTCGGTGTGGCTGCCCGCCACCGCGTAGACCGTTTTGTCCTTGTACTCGGGGTTCGAAAAGGTCACCAATGCCATGGTCGTGCTCTCCCGTTCAGGCCGGCTTGACGCGGCAGTCGCCGAGGATCTGCGCCTGACAGGCGAGGCGGTCGTGACGCCCGGCCATGTTCTCGCGCAGCACCTTCTCTTCGAGCACCGAGGGCTCGGTGAGATTGTTCCAGCCTTCCTCGACATGCATCATGCAGGTACCGCAGTCGCCCTCGCGGCAACCGTAGATAATGCCCGCGCCGATCTTCTCGGACACCTCGATCACACGGATTCCCGCCGGAACGGTAACCGTCTGGTCGATGTCGCTGAAGGTGATCTTGGCCTTTGGCATGGGGTCGGACTCCTTAGGTTAATGAATTGACTAAGATTAGCGCGCCTGAATCTCGGCACGCGCGGCCGCCAGACGCTCGGGCGGAATGCCGGTGAGCGAACCCGGCGGATTGAGCGGGACGCCGCAGGCATCAAGAATGGCCCCTTCGATGGGGCAGATGCTCGCGCACTGCGCCTCCTCGTAGTCGCCGGCGCACTCGCTGCAGCGCCCCGGATCGATCTGAAAATGCGGCCGAGCGGCGCGGATGGCGTCGCTCGGACAGAGCGGCGCGCAGGCCCAGCAGTTAACACAGCTCGCGGTGATGCGCAGTGCCATGATGAAGCTCCCGAATGGATGGTCGTGACGCTCAGGCGCTCAGCGCCGCTGCGGCCTGAGCGCCGGACGCGGCGGCGTTCAGTTCCGCATAGACGGCGGCAAGCGCCGACTCGACCGGCTCCAGCGCATGTTCGCCGCTAGGCAGAATCCCCGCCGCTTCGAGCGCGCCCCAGGGTGCGAAACCAATGCGCGCGCACAGCACCGCCTCGCAATCAGCCAGCGCCCTGAGGGTGCGCGCGAGCCGTTCCTCGCCCGCCCCGCACGACGCCTCGCCGCTGCAGTAACGATCAATGGGGCGCCGCTCGATGAAGGAGGCGCCTTGGGCGCTGATCGCATAGATCCAGAACTCCGTGACCGCGCCGAAATGCTCATCGACCAGACGCCCATCGCGGCTCGCCACGGCCAGACGTCGCACGGGCGGTTCGGGCGCCTGCGCGCGCGGCTTGGTGAGCAGCGCGCTCAGCGGCACCGACACCACCGTTGGCGCCGAGCGCGCCCGGGCACGCTCGGCCTCGATGGCGGCGCGCGCCTCGGCACGGCGCGCCATGGCCGCCACCGGGTCGATCTCCAGTTGCTCGATGCGCTCCAGGCTGAACTCGGCGCCGCGATCCTCGCCGAGCAAGCCCACCGCGTCGGCGCGACATTGACGGCAGTGGCTCATGAGGCGCATGTCGCCCGCGCAGCGCTCGCGCAGGGCGCCGAGCTCCGTCTCGCTTGGCTCGCGCTGGCCCATGAGGCCGAAGAAGGTGCCGTGCTCGGGGCGCGCGATGAGCGGCATGATGTTGTGCAGAAAGGCGCCGCGCTCGCGAATGGCGCGGCTGACCTCGGGCAGATGGGCGTCGTTCACGCCCGGAATGAGCACCGAATTGACCTTCACCAGGGCGCCGCGCGCCACCAGCCGCTCCAGGCCCAGCAGTTGCTGCTCGATAAGAATCTCGGCGGCGCGCCGACCGCGCACCCGCCGATGGCGCCAGAAGATCCAGGGATAGATGCGCGCCCCGATCTCGGGGTCGATGGCGTTGAGCGTGATGGTGACATGCTCGACCTGATCCCCGGCCAGCTCATCGACCCACTCGGGCAGCGCCAGCCCGTTGGTCGAGACACAGAGACGCAGATCGGGCGCCTGCTCGCGCAGCAGGCGGAAGGTCTCAAAGGTGCGCTCGGGATTGGCCAGGGCGTCGCCCGGCCCGGCGATGCCGACCACGCTGAGCTGCGGAATGGCCTCGGCCACCGCCAGCACCTTGCGCACCGCCTGGGCGGGCGTCAGCAGCTCGGAGACCACCCCGGGGCGCGATTCGTTGGAACAGTCGTACTTGCGGTTGCAGTAGTGACACTGGATGTTGCAGGCCGGCGCCACCGCCACATGGATGCGCGCATAGTGATGATGCGCGTCCTCCGAAAAGCAGGGGTGATTGGCTACCCGCGCGCGAATCGACTCGGGCAGCTCGGGCCGTTTCTCGTGTCCGGCCGTCGTCGTCGCACTCCGGCTCCCAGTCAGATTCATGGTCGCGGTCTTTGCATTGAGGCCCGTCGGTTGCATCGGCCAGTCTCCGGCACAGCGGGGCGCTCGCCCCGGTGAAATCAGATCGTCAGCCAACACAAAGCAATCTCCGTGCCCACAGAAAGAACGCCCACCAATCTCAACCAAGCCGTTGATTTATAAATATTATTATGCGAAACCGGTCAGCCATCCCGATTCTGTCGCGCTGTCGCGATTGCCACAAGGGCCTCGACATGACTGTGCCCTTTGCCACTCGCCACGCCGCACTGTGATCTCCATCACACTCGGACTTGATGCCACTGAGAAGGCTGGGCACAATCGCCGAAAAACACGACACCAACCCTTAGAGTGGACGCCAGCCATGGACAAAGACTTCGACGTTGTGTTGTTTGGGGTGCGGGTAGGCATGGACATGCAGTCCGTCGCCCAGGGAATGGCGGAGGCCTTCTCCATCTCGCCCGAACAGGCGCTTTCCCTGCTTCAGCACAAGGGTGCTGTCGTGTTCAAGAAGGCGCTGCCCTCGCCCGAGGCCAAGGCGGCGCAGCAAACCCTGAACTACCTCGGCGTCAAGTCCAACATCCGCCCCACCAACACCAGCGGCATCACGCTGTCACTCGTGCCGAAGATGACCGTCTTCAGTTGCCCAAACTGCGGGCACCGCATGGAGTGGGACGAAAACGATCCCGAGGGCAAGCACCCCGACATCTGTCCCCAGTGTCATATCGTCTTTGCCAAGCATGCCGCCAACCAGGATCGCATCGAGGAAGAGAAGGCGCTACGCGAGCGGCTGCGCAAGATGGCGGCGCTGCGCGACGAAGAGGAACAGCGCAAGGCCGAAGAGGCCGCCGAGGAGGCGCGCAAGGCGCAGCTTGAGGCGCAGATCCGCAAGCAGCTCGGCCTGCCAACCGCCCTTGACCGCCCCTGGAAGCTGTGGAGTTCCGCCGCCGCGACCCTGGTGTTCGGCGCCGCCATCGGTGGCGGGGGCGCGGCGCTCTTTCTGGCCGAGGGCGGGCGCCTTGAGCCCGATCCCGCCGCACCTGGGGTGATGGCCGCCGGCCTCACCCTGGAGCAGTCGCTGGAGCTGCTCGACGGCGTCATGCCAATGGCGGCGGCGCAGCAGGCAGGCCTTGGCGAGGATCAGCTCGCGCGCTTCGAGCTACAGTCGCTGTCACAACAGATCATCGAACAGGCTCCCGCCCCCCTCCCCGCCCCCAGCCCAGCCGTCACAGGCAGCACGGATGCTGTCCCTGGCGCTCCCGCGCGCGCCGACAGCCCGTCCGTCAGCCAGTCGCTCGCGTCGCTTGGCGCAACCGACCCCGTGCGGGCGCTGCAGGCGCTGACTGAGGAGGATCGCGAGTGGGATCTCTATCTTCAGCAGCAGGTACTCGCCAGTCTGGAGCGCACCGGCTCGGCCGACAGGGCTGAGCGTCTCGCCGGCCACATTCGCGACCCGGAGCTGCGCGCCGAGACTCGCGCACGCATTCTCGTCCTCTCGGCCAGCCAGGGGCGTGTGTCGGAGGCGGACAGCCTGCTTGGGCGCTACATCATGGAACTCGACCAGCGCGAAACGGGCGAGCGGCGCATCGCGCTTGCGGCACGCATGGCGCCCATCCTGGCTCAGGCCAGCACGCCGGCAGGGATCGAGCGTCTGCTCACTCAGGTCATGGCCTGGAGCGGCGAGCTGACCGAACCCGGCGAGCGCGCGAGCGCCTGGGCCTGGATGGCCTGGGCGCAGGCGCACCTAGGCCAGGCGGAAGCCGCAGACAAGAACCTGCGTCGCGCCATCATCACCCTGCGCGAGCCCCTGCCGGCGGAGGTGCGTCTCGGCATCAATGCGCATCTGGCCGAAACCTTTGCCCAGCTCGGAGCGCTGGAGGATGCCTATCGTCTGCTTGATGAAAACGAAGCTCAGGCCCGCGCCTTGCCAGACACCGAACGCGACAGAGCCCTGGCGGCGGTGGCGCGGGCCTGGTTCGCGATCGGCAATCCACAGCGCGCCCTGGGCGCTAGCCAAGCCTTCGCCAGTCAGGCGCAGCGCGACCGCTTTCTCTTCGAGCAGCTTCAGCGACGCGCCTATGCGGGTGATTTCTTCGGCCTGCCCTCCATCGCCGGCCTCATCCTCAATCCCGCTACCCAGGCCCAGGCCCTGCTCGGCGCCACCAGCCCCGAGCCCATTGATGCCAAGAGCTACTTCCAGCGCGCCATCGCGCTCTGTGACGGGCTTAAGGACGCGCGCGAAAAGGCCCTCACGCGCGCCGAGATTGCTCGACTCCTCAAGCGCGCCAACTATCGCCAAAGCGCCGAACGACTCTTCGAGCAGAGCGCCGGCGAGGTGGCCGCGCTCGCACAGGGTGGCGCGCGCGATTTCGGCTGGGCCGCGCTCATCGCCCAGCGCGCCCGCGCGCTCGAACTGGCCGCCGCCCAGGAGTCGCTCGACAAGATTGGCCTGCCGGCGCTGATCGAGGCCGCGCGCCAGGATCTCGGTCAAGTCGCCGAGGCCCTGGTCGCGCTGCGCGCCGCCTCCTCCTGATCGGGCCAAGCGAGCAGCCCGCTCAGAACTGGCGCACCTTGATGTTGAGCGTCTGGATGCGGTAGGCAATCTGGCGTGGGGTCATATTGAGCAGGCGCGCGGCCTTGGCCTGCACCCAGCCAGCCTCCTCCAGCGCGGCGATCACCCGCTCACGCTCATCAAGATTGGGATCATCCAGATCCACCTTGGGCGGCGCGCGTCCCGCCAGCGCCGCCTCGGCCTGAGAGGCGCTGCCGACATCGAGCCCGGTCAGCTCGATCACATCGCGATCAATGACCCCATCGGCGCTCATCACCGCCGCGCGCTCCATGCAGTTTTCAAGTTCGCGCACATTGCCCGGCCAGTCGTGACACAGCAGCAGGCGCAGGGCGCTGTCGGTAATGCGCAGCTCGCGCCCCTGCATCCGGGCTACCTTCTCGACCAGAAAGCGCGCCAGCTCCGGCACGTCCTCGATGCGCTCGCGCAGCGGCGGCATGCGAATCGGCATGACGTTGAGGCGGTAGTAGAGATCCTCGCGAAACTCGCCCGCGCGCACCTCGGCCTCCAGATCGCGGTTGGTTGCGGCGATGACGCGCACATCGACCCTCAGGGTGCGGTTGCCGCCCACGCGCTCGAACTCGCCTTCCTGGAGCACGCGCAGCAGCTTGGCCTGAAAAGCAGGGGTAATCTCGCCGATTTCATCGAGAAAAAGGGTGCCGCCATCGGCCTGCTCGAAGCGCCCCTTGCGCTGGCTCACCGCACCGGTAAAGGCGCCCTTTTCGTGGCCGAAGAGTTCCGATTCCAGCAGATTATCGGGCAGGGCCGCGCAATTGAGCTTGATGAAGGGCGCGCGCGCGCGCGGCGAGTTGTAGTGAATGGCGTTGGCGATCAGCTCCTTGCCGGTGCCCGATTCGCCCCGGATGAGCACCGTGGTGTTCCACTTGGCCACCTGGCGCACCTGGTCGAACACCAGCCGCATGGCGTCGGCGCGCCCGATGATGCTGTCGAAGCCATGGGCGCCGCGCACCTCGCGCCGCAGCGTGTCGCGCTCCTCGCGCAGCGCGCGCTGCTCGGCCTCGACCCCGCGCGCAAGGCGCACCGCCTGACCGATGAGATTGGCGACCATCTCCAGGAAACGCGCGCGCTGATCGAGCAGCCCATCGCCCGCCTCAGGCTGGGCGGCGAAGACACCCACCGCGCCCTCCTCGCCCAGCCGGATGGGCACGCCGATGAAGGGCAGCGCGCGATCATAGAGATTGAGCCGCCCGAGAAAGCTCGGCTCATCGCCCACCCGGGGCAGCACCCAGGGGCTGTTGCGCTCCAGAATGCGCCCGATCACGCCCTCGCCAGGGCGGTAGCTCACCGTCTCGAAGGGTTCGACATCGCTGCCGTGCAGCGCGCTGATGAGCAGCTCGCCGCGCTCTTCGTCGAGCAGACTCACCAGACCGCGCCCGAGGCGCTCGCGATCGTGCAGCACGCCGAGCAGCTCGCGCAGGGTCTGGCGCAGATCGAGCGAGCGGCTCAGCACCCGGCTCACCTCAAACAGGGTTTCAAGCTGCGACTCGACCAGCGCCAGCCGGGCCGCCTCGTTGCCGCTCGCAATCGTGATGCGATTGTCAGACATCATCGCTCTTCCTTGCGTGCCGTGTTCAGTGACAAACGGATACGGCAACCATCAGTGAAATCTGGATCGACTTCGATGGAGCCGCCATGCGCGTTGACGATTTCCTGCGCCAGCGCCAGGCCCATGCCGGCACGCCCACGACGGTTGCGCCAGCCGCTCCGGAAGGGCTCAAACACCCGATAGCGCTCCTCCGGCGCAATGCCCGGGCCATTGTCCTCGATGAGAATTTCAACCTCACCATCGAGCGCGCGCGTGCTCAGGCGCAACTCGCGCTGCGCCCGGCGTCCCTCGCCCAGCGCTTGGATGGCATTGTCGATGAGCTGCTTGAACATGGCGCGCAACTGATTCTTGTGACCGGGAAACTCGGGCAGCAGGGGGGCCGGGCGCCAATCGACCACGATGCCGTTGGCAAGCAGCCGCTCGGTCTGAATCTCCAGCACCTGACGCAGCAGGGTGTTGACATTGACCAAGACCCCGGCCTCGCGCGGCTCCTCGGGGAGCGCGGCCGAGAGCGCCGCGAGGGTCTCAGCGCCCGAGCGGCTGATCTGCTCCAGCATCCCGGCCAGGGCATCAGCATGGCCGCCTCCCGAACGCATCATGCCGGCGGCGGCCTGAATGAGATTGAGTGGCCCCTGAATCTGATAGATGGCGGCGGCGAGCGCCTCGCGCATCCCGTGCATGAGCTGCTGCTCGGCGAGTCGCGCGCGCAGATTTTCGAGATGGGCGCGCTCGATCTCGCGCCGGCGCTGGGTGATGTCGTTCGCAAGCAGCAGCAGACGATGCTCGCCCCGTTCGGGCTGGGCGCCGAAATAGCTCCGCGCGCTGGCCTCGGACTCATCAACCGGAGTGGCCGAACAACTGAACCAGCGCGTGCCGCCGCTGCCGGGCAGGCTGAGCGAGAGTTCAACATCCTTAAAGCCCTCTCCCGCCCCACAGCACGCAAGCAGCTCCACCCCGGCCTGGGCGCGCAACGCCTCGGCGAAGAGCTCCAACGGCTCGCGCCCGCGCAGATCGCCGAGCAGCCGCTTGTACTCCTGGTTATCGAGAATGACCCGCCCGACACAATCGAGCAGCACCATGATCACGGGCGCGGCATCGAGCACGGTCTCGATGCGTGCCTTCTGTTGGCGCAGCGCTGCCTCAAGTTGGTGCATCTTGGTGACATCGCGCTGCATCCCGAGGAAATAACGCGGCTCGCCCGCATCATCAAGCACCGGCGAGATGATGAGCTCGGCCAGATAGTCGCCCCCGGCGCGGGTGCGATTGACCAGGGTGCCGGTCCAGGTCTGACGCCGCCCGATGGTGCGCCACAGCTGCTCATAGACGCTGCGCGGCGTGGCGTTGTTCGAGAGGATCGACTCGTTGCAGCCGATCACCTCCTCGCGCGCATAGCCAGTGAGCGCCTCGAAGGCGCGATTGGCATAGAGGATGGTCGCCTTGGCGTCGGTGATGGAGATGGCCAGGGGCGACTGCTCCACCGCCTCGAAAAAGAGGCTTGGCGGCAAGGGATCGCCCCCGGTTCCGCCAATGCGCGCCAGTTCCTCCACCAGCTCGGGCGGGGTGCCCTCCGGGGGCGCGGCAAGAAAGGCCCCGAGCACATTCAGGACCCTTTCAGGGGGCGATGGTGAGGTGTCTTGGGCCGACACAGGCGTCTCCTTCAGGATCAAATCAAACCACAGGGGCCTGTGGTTGCGATACCAGACTTTCAAGCAAAACTTATTCCATTTATAGGAAACGGTTTGCCATACCAGGCACAGATGGACTTGTCGGTGAGGGCCATCAAGAAAAACCAAAACCCGTCGAGCGCCGCCGATGCCTGCTGGACGGCGATTCGGATTGGCGCTTGTGCGCTTTCCAACAAAGCGGCCTGGTTGACCCGGACACTGTGCGATGCGCGACAGGAGCCAAGCGAACCCTACCGCTCATAAACCGCCAAAAAGCCGCACAAAGACCGCTTGATCGGCGCTTTTCGCGCAATCCAAGAGATTGGTATCTGCCTTGCATAAGCAATGCTCGAATCGCAACGAGAGCCTTGCTGCCATGACTGAGTCCCTATTGCTGATCCTCGGCACCGCGCTGGTCAACAACGTGGTGCTGGTGAAATTTCTCGGCCTCTGCCCCTTCATGGGGGTCTCGGGCAAGCTCGATTCGGCGCTTGGAATGGGGCTTGCCACCACCTTCGTGCTCACGCTCGCTGCCGTGGCGGGCTGGATGCTGGAGCATTGGGTGCTGATTCCGCTCGACATCGCCTATCTGCGCATCCTCAGCTTCATCCTGGTGATCGCCGCCGTGGTGCAGTTCACCGAGATGGCGGTGCGGCGCATCTCGCCGCCGCTCTATCAGGTGCTCGGCATCTTTTTGCCACTCATCACCACCAACTGCGCGGTGCTCGGCGTGGCGCTGCTCAATGTGCAGGCCGAGCACGGCTTCATCGAGAGTCTGCTCTACGGTCTGGGGTCGGCGCTCGGCTTCACGCTTGTCATGGTGATCTTTGCCGGTCTGCGCGAACGGCTTGCGCTGGCTGCCGTGCCCGCCGCCTTTGCCGGCACGCCCATCGCTTTTATCGTCGCCGGCCTGCTCTCGCTGGCCTTCATGGGCTTTGCGGGTCTGGCCTGAGCCCTGCACCCTTAAAAGAATCAAGGGAGTTCGACCCCGATGCTTGCCGCCATCTTCGTTCTCACCACCCTGGGGCTTGCGCTTGGCGCCCTGCTCGGTGTGGCCGCGCGCCACCTGAAGGTCGAGGGCAATCCGCTCACCGAACAGGTTGCGGCCCTGCTGCCGGGCTCGCAGTGCGGCCAGTGCGGCTATCCCGGCTGCGGCCCCGCCGCCGAGGCCATCGCCAGCGGCGCCGCGCCGCCCACCATCTGCCCCCCAGGCGGGCGCGCCCTGGTCGAGGAGCTGGCTGCACTGCTCGGGGTCAGCGTCGATCTCTCCGGAGTTGACGAGGCGCCAGTGCAGGTGGCCTTCATTCACGAGCAGCGCTGCATCGGCTGCACTAAATGCCTCAAGCGCTGCCCCACCGACGCCATCATCGGGGCCAACAACATGATCCACAGCGTCTTTGCCGACGCCTGCACCGGCTGCGGACTCTGCGCCGAGGACTGCCCCACCGAGTGCATCGAGATGCGCGCGCCCCCGGCGACACTCCAAACCTGGTACTGGCCACGCCCGGCGCTGGCCGTCTAAACATCCACCGCAGCGATGGACGGACACCCATGATCAAGATCCACGGCATTCGCGGCGGCATTCATCCCGAGGGCCGCAAGCACCTGAGCGCCGGGCAGCCCATCGAGGCCCTGCCCCTGCCGGCGCTGCTGCACATTCCGCTCGCCCAGCATATCGGCGCACCCGCCGTGCCCCTGGTGCGCCGCGGCCAGCAGGTCGCCAAGGGCGAGATGCTCGCACGCGCCCAGGGCGCCATTTCGGCGCCCGTGCATGCCTCCACCTCGGGGCGCGTGCTCGGCATTGGCCAGTATCCGGCGCATCACGCCTCGGGGCTCTCGGTGCCCACCATCACCCTGCAACCCGACGGCGAGGAGCGCTGGCACGAGCGGATCCAAGGGGTTGAGGATCCCTTTGCGCTGTCCCCCGAGGCCATCGCCGAACGGGTCGCCGAGGCCGGCATCGTGGGGCTGGGCGGCGCGGCCTTCCCCTCGGGCGTGAAGCTCGATCTGCGGCGCAAGTATCGGCTGCACACCCTCATCATCAACGGCTCGGAATGCGAGCCCTATCTCAGCTGCGACGATCGACTGATGCGCGAGCGCCCCGATGGCGTGATCGACGGGGCGCGCATCATGGCCCATGCGCTCGGCGTCGAGCGCATTCTCATCGCCCTGGAAGACAACAAGCCCGAGGCGCGCGCCGCGCTCGCCAAGGCCGCCGCCGACTGGTCCGGCATCCAGGTCGTCAAGGTGCCGACCCGCTATCCCATGGGCTCGGAGCGCCATCTCACACAGGCGCTCACCGGCGTCGAGACCCCGGCGCGCGCCCTCACCGCCGACATCGGTGTGGTGGTGCACAACCCGGCCACCGCCTTTGCCGTCCATGAGGCGCTGCGCCTGGGACGGCCCCTGGTCGAACGGGTGGTGACAGTGAGCGGCGGGGCCATCGCGCGCCCGGCCAATGTGCGCCTGCCGCTGGGCACCCCGGTGCGCGATCTGCTCGCGCATTGCGGCGGGCTCAGCGAGCCCGAGGCCCAGCTCATCAGCGGCGGCCCCATGATGGGCCAGCCGCTGCCGAGCACCCGCGTGCCCATGGTCAAGGGCAGCAATGGCATCCTCGCCCTGAGCGCCGCCGAGCGCGCGCGCCCCGAGCCCATGCCCTGCATCCGCTGCGGTCAGTGCGTGGATGTCTGCCCCTGCGGTCTGGTGCCGCTCGAACTCGGCGCACGCATCCGCGCGGGCGACTATGAGGGCGCGCGCGCGCGCGGACTCACCGACTGCATGGGCTGCGGCTCCTGCGCCTATGTCTGTCCGGGCGCCATTCCGCTCGCGCAGCTCATCAACCACGCCAAGGGTGAACTGGCCGCGCGCGCGCGCGCCAAGCAGAAGCAGGCCGAAACCAAGCGTCTGGCCGAGCAGCGCAGCGCGCGCATGGAGGCCATCAAGCGCGCCAAACGCGAGGCCATGGAGCAGCGCAAGCGTGAACTTGCCGCCAAGAAAGCCGCCGAGGCCGCCGCCAAAGACAGCCCAGCCGCGACCGAGGAGGCCTGAGATGCAGATTGAACATGCCGCCACCCTGGCCGGCCCCTTCACCCGCACACGCAACTCCATCCCGCGCACCATGGCGCTGGTGATGCTGGCGCTCACCCCGGCCACCCTGTTCGGACTCTGGCAGTTCGGCTGGCCGGCGATCTGGCTCTTTGGGGTCACACTCGCCGCCGCGCTGGCGGTCGAGGCAGCCGCGCTGCAACTGGCGGGCAAGCCGATCGGACGCTCGCTCTTCGATGGCTCGGCGCTGCTCACCGCCTGGCTGCTCGCACTCAGCCTGCCACCCTGGGCGCCCTGGTGGATCGGCGTCATCGGCGCCCTCATCGCCATCCTCATCGGCAAGCAGGTGTTCGGCGGACTCGGGCAGAATCCCTTCAACCCGGCCATGGTGGCGCGCGTGGCGCTGCTCATTGCCTTTCCGCTGGAGATGACCCAGTTCGTCGCGCCCGCCCCGCTGTTCTCGGCCCAGGCGTCCGACCTGGGCGAGGGCCTGGCCATCGCGCTCGGCAGCCAGCCGATCGACGCCCTGAGCGGCGCGACCCTGCTCGGCACGGTGCGCACCGAATTGGGGCAAGGCGCGGAACTCGGCACCCTGCTCTCCGACCACTTCGCCCCGCTTGCGGGGGTGTTCGGCACGGCCTCGGGCAGTCTTGGCGAGACCTCCGCCCTGCTCTTGCTGCTCGGTGGACTCTTTCTCATCGCCACCCGAGTCATCAGCTGGCGCATCCCGCTCGCCCTGCTCGGCACCGTCGCCCTGCTCGCCACCCTGATGCAGCTCATCGACCCCGCGCACCATGCCGGCGCGCTCTACCATCTGCTCAGCGGCGCCACCCTGCTCGGGGCCTTCTTCATCGCCACCGACCCGGTCACCTCGCCGGTGAGCGCGCGCGGCCAGCTGCTCTTCGGGGCGGGCTGCGGGGCGCTCATCTACATCATCCGCGCCTGGGGCGGCTATCCCGAGGGGGTGGCCTTCGCGGTGCTGCTGATGAACGCCTGCACCCCGCTGATCGATCAGGCGCTGCGCCCGCGCATTCTCGGGCGCAACCGACGCGGCCAGCCGCTTGAACCCGAACTCCCGGAGACACGTCCATGAGCACGGTTGCCAACCCCAGCTATCGCCAGCGTGTCGGCTATCAGGCCGGTTTGCTCGGCGGCTTCACGCTGATCGCCGCCGCCCTGCTGGTAATCGGCGATCTGGCCACGCACGAGGCCATCGCACTGCGCAAGGCTGAGGATCTCACCGCCTCGCTCGCCCAGGTGATCCCGCCCGCGCTGCACGACAACGATCTGCTCGCCGATGTCATGACCCTGACCGATGGGAATGGAAAGCCGCTCAGCGTCTATCGCGCCGCCCAAGGCAGCACGGTAAGCGCGCTGGCCTACAGGGTTGTGGGTCAGGGCTATGCCGGCCCCATCGAGGTGCTGCTTGGCGTGGATGCCAAGGGCCGCATCCTCGGCGCGCGCGTGCTCGCCCACACCGAAACACCTGGGCTTGGCGACAAGATTGAACTCAATCGCGACGACTGGATTCTGGCCTTCAACGGACGCACGCTCGGCGATCCGCCGCCCGCACGCTGGGCCGTGAAAAAGGACGGTGGCGACTTCGATCAGTTCAGCGGGGCCACCATCACCCCGCGTGCCGTGGTTGGCGCCATCCGCACGGGGCTTGAGTTCTTTGACGTGCACCGCGACAGCCTCACCGCTGCGATCAGCCGCATCAGCAGCGACGAGCCACAGGAGAGAACCCCATGAGCCAAGACAGCCTGCACCGCACCGACTGGGGCCGCATCGCGCGCGACGGGCTCTGGGACAACAATGTCGTCTTTGCCCAGTCGCTCGCGCTCTGTCCGCTGCTCGCGGTCACCGCCACCGCGACCAACGGACTTGGCATGGGACTCGCCACCACGGTGGTCATGGTTGCCTCGGGGCTGCTGATCGCCATGATCCGCTCGCTGGTCACGCCCGAGGTGCGCATCCCGGTCTTCATTCTGGTCATCGCCGTGCTGGTGACCCTGGTCGATCTGGCCATGAACGCCTGGCTGCACGATCTGCACAAGGTGCTCGGGCTCTTCATCCCGCTTATCGTCACCAACTGCGCCATCCTTGGACGCGCCGAGTCCTTCGCCTCGCGCAACCGCGTCTTCGCCTCGGCCTTCGACGGCCTCATGATGGGGCTGGGGTTCACCCTGGTGCTGGTGGCGGTGGGCGCAGTGCGCGAACTCATCGGCAGCGCCACACTCTTTGCCAATGCCGCCCTGCTGCTCGGCGACTCCATGGCCTTTCTGGAGCTGACCCTGATCGAGGACTATCGCGGCTTTCTGCTCGCCATCCTGCCGCCGGGCGGTTTTCTGGCGCTGGGCTTCCTGCTCGCCGGCAAGCGTCTGCTCGACGCGCGCGCCGCCAAGAGAGAACAAAAGCCGCTCGCCCTTGAGGGTGAGGGATTGGGGTGAGGGCGTAGGCGTAGGGTACGCAC
>JAFGTZ010000348.1 GCA_016938795.1 Chromatiaceae bacterium
CACCCCATGCAGCGAGGGCACATGCAACCGCAAGAGATGCGACAGCGCCCGCGCGTCTTCGTCCGTGACGAGCAGCACGCAGCCGGCATTGTCGAGAATGCGCGCATGGCGGCGCAGATGATCCTCGATGAGCTGGGGCCGGGCCGGCGGATAGATGGGCACGGGCACGCCGCCCGCGAAGAGAATACCGAAGAAGCTCAGAAAATAGCCGGGGCCGCTCGGCAGCATGATGGCGACCCGCTCGCCGCGCTTCAGCCCCGCGCCCAGCAGACGGCTGGCCAGCCGCCGCGCGCCCTCGGCCAGCTCGGCATAGCGGATGGGGTGCGGCTCGGCATCGCCCTCCCGAAAGAGGATGTGGACCCGCTCGCCATGTGCCCGGGCATGCCACTCCAGCACCTCGGTGAGGCTGGTGGCCGCGTTCGGCCAGCCCGTGGCGGCGGACTCCAGCAGTGGCGCAACGCTCCGCGCGCCAGTCCCGCCGCGCTCGCTCCCCGTTCCACGCTCGATGAGCACGAGCAGATCGCGCACGCTCGGCGCAAGCAGCGCCTCTTCGCCCAGCGCCACGCCAAAGCGCTGTTCGCAGCGCGCGATCAGCTCGGCGCGACTCAGACTGTCAAGCCCCAGATCGGCATCCAGCCGGCTGTCGAGATCAAGCCCGCCAGGCGGCAGCGCCAGATGGCTGTCGCGGGCAAAGTCGCGCAGCAGGCTAAGCAGGGAATCAGGTTGGAAACCTGGGGGGAATTGAGTGCTCATGCATCCATGCTAGCATCGCCACAGGCTGTTGGGCGCACTGGATCAAGGGGCGCTTGCCAGCGGTTCCACCAGCCCGTTGCGGGCGAGCACGGCGTGCACCTTGCGCGCGAGCCGTTCGAGACGCGAGAGATCGGCGAGCCCGGGGCGCTCGCCAGTGTCGAGACGCCGCTCCCAGTCGCTGAGTTCGGTGTCGAGAAATTCGAGCAGCTTGAGCGAACAGCCCTGACAGTGACCGGTGCAGACCCGGGCGGCGGGCAGATCGAAGGGGATGGTGTCGCGAATGCGCGCAATCAGGCGCCGCATGGCGGTCGCGCTGTCGGGCGCGCGCACTCGCTCGGCCATGGTCAGCGCGCGAGCGCCTTCACCCAATCGGACATGGCGTTGTTGGCGAGCGGCATGGGTGCTTCGAGATAGCTGATGACGAAGCTGTCGGCCTTTTCGACCACACCGATGGAGCGCGGACGCACCGCCATGACGCGCGGGTTGGGCAGATGGGTGCCGAAGCAGAAGACGATGTGGTGCGCGCCAAGAATGTCATCGGCAATCTCACCTTCCTTCAGGCTCTTGGTATGTTCGTAATGATCGAACATGGCAATGAAGCGCGAGATGGGGTGCTCGTCCACGCAACCCTTGAGATAGTCCATGATGGCGTCGAGCGTCGCGAAACGGCATTCGCTCTTGGGAATCTCCAGGGTGAAGATAGGATATTTGTCTTGTAGCATCAGGTGTTGCATGGGGTCTCCAGACGCGTTGAGTGAGGACTGAGAGGTTTAACGGGCAAACCGTGAAACTGACGAAAATTCTAGGGATTATCGCGCTTCAGGCATTGAAGATTCGCAAAACCAGGTGCTGCTTGGCAACAAAGTCGGATTTTCGGCTATGCTCGCCCACGCCTTCGTGACCTGGAGAAAAACGGCCATGACAGATTCATCCCAATCCCTACTCAACACCCTGCGGACAACACTGGCCCAGTGGAAGATGCGCCTTCAAGGCATGATCCCACCGGTGTTCCTTGAGGTGGCGCGCCGGCTTGGGCTGCGCCGCAGCATCGCTGTGCTCTTGCTGGGATGGCTCGCACTCCTGCTTGCCATCAATGTGCTCTTTCCCATCGATGTGACCGGCTACAGCCTCTCCGCGCTCTTCATTGTTCTCTATCTGCTGCCCGGACTTATCGCCATCGACCAGGGCCACGCCAAGCGCCGCACCCTCTTTGTACTCACGCTGCTGTTTGGCTGGACAGTGGTCGGCTGGCTGGCCTTACTGGCCTGGGCGCTGCTTGGGGGACGCCGGGAGGCAGCACAGGAGGCGGCCTAAGCGCGGCTAGATGGCACGTCCGCAAGCGAATCGCCATCTGGATTCCGATCCATTTTGGCATGGCAGGGCCGCAGCCAGCGGAGCGAATCGCCCGCTGAGCCAGCGCAACCAGATCGGATGAAACACCTATACTGAGCTGTAGAGCCTCGCCTGAAGCAGGCCTGTGGCCGGCCAGGCATGTGCCAACCGATCATCCCAGACTGAAGCTGCCGCCTGGCGCTCGGCTCGTGACGCGGAACCAACCGCCCGAGTCCACACCAAAGTGAATGACAGCGGACGTTGCCGCCACCACACCAAAGACCGGATTCATGACCGAGATGATTGCCAGAGACCGCACCTTGCGCCGATTGCTCGCGCTGACGCTGCTGCTGTTCGTGCCGACTGCGCCTGTCATGGCCAACCCCGAGGGCGATGGTCAATGCCTGCGCTGCCACGCCATGAGCACCCTTGCCTACCGCAGTCCACTCGATGGCGAACTGATCGACCTCTCGGTCGATCCCCACGGCTTTCGCGATTCGGTGCATGGCGATCTGGCTTGCACCGACTGTCACAACGCCGACTATCGCCACTACCCGCACCCGGCTCAGCTGGCCGAGGAGCAGCTCGACTGCGTCGGCTGTCACTCCGAGCGCTCAGCCAAGGGGCTGGCCCGCTTCGGGCGCATCGAGGATGAATATCTGCGCAGCGTCCATGGCGTCTCGGAGAAGCCCCGGCTGGCGAAGCTTGGCTGTCATGCCTGCCACGACCCGCATCTCTATCAAAACCCCGATCCCGCCGATGGGCTCGACGCCATCATTCAAACCCATAATCAGGTCTGTCTGAGCTGTCACCGCCGGCTGCTCGATCCGCTGAGCACTTCGCACGCCTGGCTGCCGCAACGCGATCGCCATTGGGAGGCGGTGCGCTGCATCGATTGCCACACCCCGGCGGCGAGCGACCCGTCCCAGCCGACGCCCTCGCACCTGGTGCTCTCCGGCGCTGAAAGTCAGGTCGCCTGTGTCGGCTGTCATTCCAAGGAACAGCCCCTGCTGGCCCGTCTCTATCGTTTCCGCGCCGAGGAGGAGCTGGCCGAGCGCGGCTGGCTGCCGAGCGTGATCTTCAATGAGGCCTATGTGGTCGGCATGAGCGGCAGCCGCCTCATCGACGCGCTGAGCCTCGGCGTGCTCGCGCTCATGGCCTTGCTGATCGGCGTGCATGCCGCCTTGCGCTATCGACAGCACCGCGCCGCCACCCGCGAGGAGTCCCGCCCGTGAGCAATCTCTATCTTTATCCCACCTGGGTGCGCCTCTGGCACTGGACCAACGCCGCCCTCTTTCTAGTGCTCATCGCCACCGGGGTGAGCATGCACTACGCCGGCGCGCCAGGGCTCATTCCCTTCCGGATCGCCGTGCCCATTCACAACACGGCCGGGGTGCTCCTTAGCCTCGCCTGGATCGGCTTCGTCATCGCCAATGCACGCAGCCCCAATGCGCGGCACTATCGCATCCACTGGCGCAGCCTGCCGGGCGATCTCATCACCCAGTCGCGCTACTACGCCTGGGGCATTTTCCGGGGCGAACCGCACCCCTTCCATATCAGCGCCGAGCGCAAGTTCAACGCGCTGCAAACGCTGAGCTACCTGGGCGCCATGTATCTGCTGCTGCCGCTGCTCATTCTGAGCGGCTGGGGCTTTCTGCTCGCCCCCTGGCTGCCCGAGACGCTCAACGGCGTGGTCACGCTCTGGCTGGTGGCCATGGTTCATCTGGCGAGCAGCTACCTGCTGGTACTCTTTCTGCTCGCGCATCTCTACATCATCACCATCGGCGAGTCGGTGTTTAGCCACCTGCGGGCTATGATCACCGGCTGGCATCGCGATCACTCCACCGACGCCTGAATCCGCCATGAAGCCTTTACTGTCGCGCCTTTCATTCGCTCCCGGCTCCTGGCCGCGTCGTCTCACGCTCTGGGGCGCGGTCACGCTCGCACTTGGGCTCTTAGTCAGCCAGGTGCTCTATCCCTGGTTGTTCGAGTCCTATACCGGGGTGACCAACGCACCGCTTGAGTATGCCAACAGCCAGGAACTGAGCGACCTCGAATTCGAGCGCCTCGCCCGCGAACTGAGCGAGGAAGCGCGCCTTGCGCGGGCCGAGGCGGTGGTTGATCCCGAGCAGCCGCCCTTTGCCCGTCAGGTGAAGATCGAGATGCTGATGGAGACGCCCTCGGTGACCCAGGCCGCCGAGCCGAGCCACATCAAATACTTCCGCGAGGCCGGCATCCGGCGCTACGAAGGCCCCGAGACCTGTCTGCACTGCCACGCGAAGATGCGCGTCGATCATGCCGACGGCAGCCATTCCAGCGTCGATACCCTGCAAGACGTGGTCGAGTCGGTACACTTCAAGTTTCAGAGCGATGAAGGCGGTTTCTCGACCTATGGCTATGATGGACGCGAGGTAAACGCCCCGGGCGAGCGCCACATTCCGGTCGGCAAGATCAACCGCGCCTGCGGCATCCCGGGGAGCTTTTCCTGGACCGGCTGGGCGGCCCTGATCGAGAGCCGTCCCGAGGGCGCCGATGGCGAGCTGGTGCTGCGCAGCGAGGGCTGCGGCCAGTGCCACATCGGCGGCAACTATCATCCGCCAACCGAAAAGATGATGCCGTTGGGCGATGTACCCGGCGAGACCAAGAACGGCGTCGATTGTCTCATCTGTCACTCAGCCCAGTACGACATGAACCAGCGCTATGTGATCCGCGACGAGCGCGGTCTGCGCTGGAATCAGGATCGCAGCCTGCGCGCCGCGCTCAGCGTGGGCCATGTCTCCAACGAGGCCTGTCTGCGCTGCCACCAGCACAACATGGGCGGCGATCTCTACGCCCACAACGCGGCGGCTCAGGCTCCGGGCGAGCGCCATGCGCGCATCCTGCACCATGGCGCCAAGCGCGGCAGTCCCTTCAGTCCCGAGGCCGATGTGCATGCTGCGGCCAACATTCAGTGCACCGACTGCCATGTGCCCGAGGGCCACAAGATTCCGCGCGGACGCTTCGGCGTCGATCTGGTCGCCAACGATCTGCCGGGGCGCGAGGTGAGCTGCGAGAGCTGCCACGGACGCGCCCCGCACAACGCCTCCGAGCACAAGGCGCTGCTCAACGGCCATGTGGCGCGTCTCGCCTGCGAGAGCTGCCACATCCCCGCGCTCGAGCCCGAGAACGTGGTGCTGCGCGACTGGGTGCATCCAACCTGGAATGCCGAGGAAGGGCTCTGGGAGCCGACCGACATCTACCGCTCGGGTGACCCCGGCAAGGGCTTCACCTTCCTCTGGTTCAATGGCAACGGCACCTTCCTCGCCAATGCACTGGGCAGCAATCCCGAGGGCGGCGAGGACTACAATCCGCTGATGCAGCAGCTGGTCCGCATCGAGGATCCCGAGATTCTCGCCGCTGTGCGCGCCCAGGCCGAGCGGCTCAGGCAGACCTATCCCGACATCGACGTGGAATCCTACGTGCGCGCCGCCACCGATCCGCTCTCGCAGCTCAGCCCCGAGCTTCGCGAACGGCGCGCGGCCATGATCGAGGCCAATCTGAGCGAGGTAATGAAGGCGGGCGAGAGCCGCATCTATCCCTTCAAGCTCTTCAACGCCATGATGTACGAGGATCTGAACAATCAGGGCCCCTTCGGCGCCATGATCCTGCCCTTTGATTATCCAACCTATTACGAGCGCGGCGACAGCCGCGCGGCCGTGGTCGAGGCGCTGCGCCATCCCATCATCGAGCGCATGTATCAGACGCCCTTCAAGCTCTACATGATGGATGAATTCATGGCCTATTTCGGCGTGGAAGAGGGCTGGAAGACGCGCTATCCGCTGGAGGGCGAGCAGCTCGTCGAGGTCGAGCCGCGCTGGATGCGCCAGATGGGCACCCTCATGATCAACCACGGCATCCAGCGCGAGGGCCACGGCTG
>JAFGTZ010000349.1 GCA_016938795.1 Chromatiaceae bacterium
AGTGAGGATTTAGGGCCCCATGCGGACCCCACTCCTGATGACGGCGTCGCGCCAGGCGTGGCGCCGTTTCATACAACCCTTGACGCAACGCCTTGTCCATTCACGCAACCGTCGTGAGTGGCATTTTGCGCTGTCCATCGCCGCCGTCTGCCTTGTGCTGGCTCTGGTCGATTTGAGTCCGAAAAGCTCTTCGGATCACGGACTTCACGCCCGCGCACTGGTCACCGAGGCGGATAACAGTAATGTGCGCGTCAACCTCATCGTCAAGACCGAGTTTCAGGTTCTCAAGGCGCGCCTGCTGAACGGACCTCACCGCGGCAAAGACATCACGGTGGTGAACAATCTCACCGGCACGCTCGAACTCGACGAGTACTATGAACCCGGCGCGGTCATTCTGGTGGAGTACAAGCTGGAGAATGGCGAACCCCAACATGCGAGCGCACGCGGACATGAGCGGCTTCAGCTGCAACTGTTGCTGGTCGGACTCTTCGCCGCACTGCTCATCGCCGTGGCCGGGGTGACCGGCCTCAAGGCCATGCTGTCCTTCGTGTTTGCCGCCCTGCTGCTGTGGAAGCTCTATTTCCCCCTGTTGCTACTCGGTTATCCGCCACTCGCGACCGGGATTGTCCTGGTGGCTATCCTCACCGGGGTCATCACCTTTTCGGTTGGCGGACTCAACCGGCGCGGCGTCAGCACCTTCACCGGCGCCATGCTGGGCGTTCTGCTCACCTGCGCCCTGGCGGTTTGGTTCGGACAGGCCTTTCATCTGCATGGCGCGGTGCGCCCCTTCGCGGAAAGCCTGCTCTATGCCGGTTATACCAGCCTGCCTCTCACCAAAATCTTTATCGCCAGCATCTTCATCGCCTCATCCGGGGCCGTCATGGATCTGGCCATGGACATTGCCGCCAGCATGGAGGAAATTCAGCAGGCCAATCCCGACATCGGACTCATTGCCCATATCGCCGCTGGATTGCGCGTGGGACGCGCCGTGGTCGGGACCATGACTACCACCCTGCTGCTCGCCTATTCAAGCAGTCACATCACCATGTTTCTGCTCTTCATTGCCAAGGGGCTGCCCGCCGCCAATATCCTCAATACTCCTCTTGTTTCAGCGGAGATCATGAACATTCTGGTGGGGAGTTTCGGTCTCATCGCCGTTGCACCCATCACGGCGATTGTTGCCGGCTTCGTCTACCGATGGGGCAGGCCGGAGGCCGCCCCAGCCGCTGCGGAACACTCCTTGCGCTGAACCTCACACAACAAACCCCGGCCATCTGGCCGGGGTTTGTGGGTTTTAAGGATGTCTCCTCCTTGCTGCCAACTGGCTTAGAAGCGCCCCCCAGAGCGGGGACGTTCGGCGCGCGGACGGGCTTCGTTGACGGTGAGCTTGCGCCCGCGCATGTCGGTCTCGTTCAGCGCCTTGATGGCGGCATCGGCCTCGCTGTTGTTTGGCATATCGACAAAGCCAAAGCCTTTCGACTGCCCCGAGAACTTATCCTTGATCACCTCGGCGCTGGCCAGGTCGCCGAATTCGGAAAAGATGTCCCTCAGCTCGTCATCAGTCATGCTATAGGGAAGGTTGCCTACGTAGATCCTCATCGCTCTCTCTCGCGCTCGTGTGCGTTGCTCGAACACAGCCGCCGCCGGACCAACACACAAACCTCGGCGGCAGCAGGGGATGCCACGCCCGCAGCGGCCCGAGACATCGAGCGCGCGAGTTGCGGGATTGCGGCGCAAGGCGGTCGGCAACCTTCCGAGCACGCCACCTGGCATTCGGGTCTGTGTGAAAGGGAGCAGAGATTGGGAGAACGTCCGGCCCGGTGAAGACATCCAGCCAGCAGGGGCGGAAGCGGACGCGAAGGCGGAGAGGATTCCCAACGGCAGACCCCGGACGCACAGGCCGGAGTGGCGGTGGCTTGTCGTGAATCGGAAAAGTCGGCGGAGATCCTGGCAATGGCCGCGATTGAGTCGGGGCCAAAACTAGTGGATCGACTGTGGTGCGTCAACCGCTATTTTGTGAAAAAAACCTGACGCACCAAGCGCTCGGAGAGTCTCCGAGCGCCTTTTCGGGGATTGTCCCGGCTAGCGATCAGCGCCGCTCTCGGCGGCCTGGAACCCCGCCTGGCGCACCGCCTCGATAAGGGTGCCGGGCTCGATCCCGCGACCGCGCACCCGCACCAGACCGGAGCCGAGATTGGGCTCGGCGGACTCAACCGAGGCGCATCCCTCCAGCGCCTGCTTCACGCTCGCGACACAGTGCCCGCAGCGCATTCCCTCGACACGCAGCACCAGATCCGAGGCGGGCGACGCGCTGGCGGCACGCGACGGGCGCAACCGACGCGCGGCGAGCAGCGCAAGCAGTCCAAGCAGGATGAGGGCGCTCAGCAGCCCCAGCCAGCCTCCTTCATGCGCCTGATGCGGCGCCACAGCCGCCGCAGGCGTTGCGAGCAGCCAGTCGAAGAGCAGACCAAAGGCCAAACTCATGAGGATAACGACCGCCAGATAAATGGACAGTACGCGCCCACCCAGCGTGCGGTAAATGGCTCCGAAGGTGGCCACATTGGTGGCCGGCCCGGCCATGAGAAAGACCAGCGCGGAACCGGCGGGCAAACCGGCGGCGATCAGCGAGGCGGCAACGGGCACCGACCCCGTGGTGCAGACATAGAGCGGGAGCGAGATGGCAAGCACCACCATGAGACCCAACAGACCGCTCGACCAGCCTTGCCCGGCGAAGAAATCGGCGGGCAGCAGCACGCTGATGGCAGCGGCCACGAGCACGCCGAGCACAATCCAGAGATCAATGGCCGCGAGCAGATCGAAGACGGCATAGCGCAGCACCGCAACCAGGCCAGGCTCGCGCGGACGCTCATCCGTCTGGGCGGCAGGCGCGACATCCGCCGGGGTCTCGGGTGGGCTGAGGCGGTTGACCGCAAGTCCGCCCAGAATGCCGGTGAGAAAGGCCGCCACCACCTTGAAGAGCGCGAAGGGCCAGCCGAGAAAGGCGGCGCTCACCAGAATGGAATCGACCCCGGTTTGCGGCGTGCTGATAAGAAAGGCCGTGGTCGCGCCCTTCGAGGCGCCCTCGCGACGTAAACCCAGCGCGGTGGGGATAACCCCGCAGGAGCAGAGCGGCAGCGGCACCCCGATGAGTGAGGCGCGGGTCACGCTCGCCAAATCCGGGCGACTGAGACCGCGATGCACAAAGCCACGCGGCAGATAGACGAACATGACCCCGGCGATCAGCAACCCCAGCAAGAGCGAGGGCGAGAGTTCGAGCAAGACTTGCCAGACCGCCCCTACAAAATTTTCGGCTATCGACATTGGATCACTCCTGAATGTCTCCCTCTCCCCGGCGGGGAGAGGGTTTCCTCACGCGGGTGACGCAGCCAGAGCGGCGTCACCCGGTGAGTGGGTGCCAGTCTTGTGCGCATTGCGCAGCGTTTCGTTAGCCGTCGAGCCTTGCGCTTGTGACGACACTCTCTCGATTGCTCCGGGCTGGGTGATGCCATCACCGGAAAACGCATCTGTCATCGGTCTATATCGAGGCCGCCAGCCCCTCATCAAGGGTCGGGTAGCGCAACACCACGCCCAGCTCTTCGCGCAGCCGCCGGTTCGAAAGCCGGCGCGATTCGCGCATGTAGGAGAGCATGCCCGCCGAGAGCTGTTCGGGCGCCTCCTCCATGTCGATCAGGGGCGGCGGCTCCAACCCCGTCGCCTCGGCGATGCGCTGAAAATACTCGGTCATGGTGCTCGGATGACCGTCGCTCACGTTGTAGATGGCGCCATCACGCCCGCGCTCCATAGCGGCCATGCAGACGCTCGCCAAATCATCGACATGGATGCGATTAGAAAAAGGCGCCTGCTCGGGACGCACCAGCGGCAGCCCCTGGCGCAAGCGCTCCAGCGGCAGCCGCCCGGGGCCATAGATGCCCGCCACGCGCAGAATCACCAGCTCGCCACCACCCGCCGCGCGCCAGGCCTCGAAGGTGCGCTCGGCATCGAGGCGACGCCAGGCGCGATCGGCCTGGGGATCGACGGGGCGCGACTCATCCACCCAGTCGCCCCCACAGTCGCCGTAGACGCTGGTGGTGCTCAGATAGACCAGCCGACGCGGCGAACCGGCGCGCGTGAAGGCCGCCACCAGACGGCGGCTGAGGCTGTCCTCGCGCCCCGCCTCGGGCGGCGGGGCCAGCATGAAAAGATCCGACCCGGCCAGGGGCAAGGTCGCCGGATCGTCACCGTCAAGATCGCACATGCGACCGGGAATGCCCGCCACGCGCAGCCGCTCCAGCCCAGTCTCGCTGCGCACCACGCCCACGACGGACTGCCCCTGCTCAAGAAACCGGCGCGCCAGGCGACGCCCCAGATAACCACAACCGATAATCAGCATCGTCACCTCTACATCTTGGAAGTCATCACACCAGGCCCTGCAGGCTGTTCTGTTGCCGCACGTCAGCCAAGCGCTGGAAAAAACCTTGCAGCCTGCCCGCCTATCATCAATGATTCCTTGGAAACAGCATTGCAACGGCCAGCCTTACCCGACACAGCCCGCGCATCGGGTCATCTCGAACCTGCCCACAAGGTCACGTACAGGACAGTCTCATGGCACTCGTGAAAACCCCCAGCAAATCCTCCGCCAGCACGTCCGCCGAGCAGCGTTCGAGCAGCGTCAACACGCGCGAGGCCGAGGCCCAGCGCCGGCGCGCGCGCACCCTCGCCAAGCAACAGCAGGCCGCCGAGCGCATTGCCGCCGCCACCTCGCAGCTCGCCTCGGGGGTCAACGAGGCCGCCTCGGCAGCCGAGGAGCTGCGCCGCTCGGCCGACCAGATTGCCACCGGCGCCGAGGAGGCCTCGGGCGCGGCTCAGGAATCGCTCGTGGCCTTCAAGCAGGTGGTGGCCGCGCTTGCCCGCCAGCTCGACAGCGCCAGCTCCTCGCAAACTCGGGTCGAAACCTCGCAGAGCCTCATCACGAGCGCCAACACCGACATCATCAATCTCGTGACCAATGTTGGCCTGGCCGCCCAACGTCAGGGCGCCTCGGTGCAAATGGTGGCCGAACTCGAACAGCAGGCGGCCAACATCGGCGACATCGTCAAGGCGGTGGCGCGCATCGCCGATCAGACCAATCTGCTCGCCCTCAACGCGGCCATCGAGGCCGCGCGCGCCGGCAAGCATGGAAAGGGCTTTGCCGTGGTGGCCGACGAGGTGCGCACCCTGGCCGAAACCTCCGAGAAAAGCGCCCAGCAGATCCAGGATCTGGTTGGCCAGATTCAGCACGAGGTCAAGATCATCTCCGAGGGCATCAACACCTCGGCTTCAAGCGTGCAGGAACAGGTCGAGAACAGCAAGGCCATCTCGCAGCAGTTGGAGCAGATCCGCGCCGATGCCATCGAGATGACCCGCGGCATTCAGGAAATTGCCGCCGGCGCCCAGCAATCGAGCACGGCGGCCCAGCAGGCGCTCAAGGGCAGCGAGGAGGTGGCCGCCGCCGCCGAGGAGCAGGCGGCGGCCTCCGAGGAGGCGGCCAAGACCGTCGCCGAGCAGACCCAGGCGCTCGCCGAGTGCGAGCAGGCCGCGCAGAACCTCTCCGAACTCGCCGAGGATCTCAAGACCTCGACCGACATCTCCAAAAGCGCCGAGGAGGTGGCCTCGGCGGCCGAGGAACTCTCTTCCGCCGTGCAGGAAATCAACCGCGCGGGCGCGCAGATCATGACCGCCGTGGATCAGATTCGCCAAAGCGCCCAGGTGCAGTCCTCGGCCACCGAGGAATCAGCGGCGGCCATCAGCCAGATCGAAAAGGGCATCGAAATCGCGCAAGAGCGTGCGCGCAACGCCAACGAAAAGGTCAAGGCCATTACCGATCTGCTCACCACCAATAAAAACAGCGTCGAGTCACTCGTCCAGGGGGTGCTCGACTCGGGCACGGCCTCACGCCAGAGTCTCAAACAGATCAAGGATCTGGAACTGGTATCACGGCGCATCGACAAGATCGTCGATGCCATCACCACGGTCTCCATCCAGACCAACATGCTGGCCGTGAATGGCTCCATCGAGGCCGCGCGCGCCGGCGAGTTCGGCAAGGGCTTCGTGGTGGTGGCCACCGACATCCGTAACCTGGCGCACGACTCGGCCGAAAACGCCGACCGCATCAAGGATCTGGTCAAGGCGGTGCAGGATCAGATCAACCTCGTCGGGCGCGACCTGGAGGAAATCATCCTCTCGGCGACAGCCGAAACCGAAAAGGCCAAGCTGGTGATTGGCTCGCTCGAAAGCATCGAGCGCGATGTCGGAGCAGTCCTCGGCGGGACCGAGGATATTGAATCCGCCGCCAACGAGATTGCCGCAGCCATCGCCCAGGTCAAGACCGGAGTCGATCAAATCTCCGCCGCCGCCCAGGAGGCTGAAAAGGCTGCCGCCGAGGCCGCTTCCGCCGCGACCCAACAATCCCAGGGCGCCGAGGAACTGGCCGCCGCCATCGAGGAAATCGCCTCGCTGGCCGACGAGCTGCAAAGCGCTTGAAGCGCGCCTTCGCCCCTGGCCTTGAGGAGGCAGCATGAGTAACGAGAGCGTCCCCAACGCATCCGCCGAGGCCATCGAGGAGCACGAATCCGACATCAGTCAGTTTGTGATCTTCAGCTGCGGCGAGGAAATCTTCGCCGTCGATATGGCCCCCGTGCGGGAAATCATCCGCGTCCCCGAGGTGGTGCGCGTACCGCTCGCACCCGCCACCCTGGAGGGGCTGGCTAATCTGCGCGGCACCGTGCTGCCCATCATCAGTCTGCGCCGCCTCTTCGGCTTTCCCGAACAGGATCGCGACGACGCCAGCCGCGCCGTGGTCATCGACCTTGGTCAACCGCTCGGTTTCGTGGTGGATCGGGTAAGTAGCGTGGTCGGCGTCGAGCCCGAGCGCATGGCCGATGTCGAGGGCCTGCGCACCACGGTCAATACCGAATTCCTCAGCGGCCTGCTGAAGGATGTCGGTGGCTTTCCCATGGTCATGGTGATCGACTTTGCGCGTGTGATTGGCGCCGAGTTCGCCGCCATCGCCGCCTTGGCCGCACCCGGTGGAGCCGCCAGCGCGCTGGCCACCGAGCTGGGTCTGGAGCCGGTCGAGGAGGACGAAGACAGCAGCGACGAGCTGCAACTGGTGAGCTTCGAGGTCGAGCGCCAGGAGTACGCCATCGCGATCGAAAACGTGCAGGAAATCGTCCAGATTCCCGAGCATATCGTGCAGGTGCCACGCGCCGCCGCCCATGTGCTCGGCGTCATGACGCTGCGCAACCGTCTGCTGCCGCTGGTGTCGCTGCGCCGGCTATTCAGCCTGCCTGCACGCGCGCCCGATGAACACAGTCGCATCGTGGTGGTGGCGCTTGGCAGCACCGCAGTGGGGCTGGTCACCGACAGCGTCAATGAGGTGCTGCGTGTGGCGCGCGAGGCGGTTGACGCCATGCCCGCCCTGCTTGCCGGCGATGAGACGCTCGCCGAGATCAGCGCCATCTGCCGTCTCGACGACGGTGCGCGCCTGGTCTCCATCATCGACACCGACCAGATGTTCCGCCATGCCTCGGTACGCGAGGCGCTTGATCAGGTAAAGGCGATGCGTGACGACGACAGCCACGATCCGGACGATAACGAAGAGGACGATACCGCCGAGGACGAGGAGCAGTTCGTGGTGTTTCGTCTCGACAAGGAAGAGTTCGGCGTACCCATCGACAGCGTGCAGGAAATCGTGCGGGTGCCCGAGAGCCTCACCCATGTGCCCGGCGCTCCGGCCTTCGTTGAGGGGGTCATCAATCTGCGCGGCGCGGTGTTGCCGGTGATCGACCAGCGTCGGCGCCTCGGCCTGGCCGCCATCGAGCGCAGTGATCGCCAGCGCATCATGGTCTTTCTGCTCGCAGGGCTGCGCACCGGCTTTATCGTGGACTCGGTTGCCGAGGTGCTGAAAATCCACCGCACCGCGATCGCCCCCGCCCCACATCTATCGGGCGATCAGGCGCGCCTGATCGGGCGCATTGCCAACCTTGAGCAGCAGCGCCGCCTCATCCAGCTCATCGAACCCGATGCGCTCATTGCAGAGGCGGATCGCGAAAGACTCGCCGCGCTTGACGCCTAGCCCACAGCTGCCGCAACCAGGAACGCCTGTTGTGATCAAACTGCTGATCGTCGATGACTCGGCGCTGATGCGCCGTCAACTGAGCCTCATCTTCCAGAGCGAGGGAGATATCGAGATTCGCACCGCCCGCAACGGGCGCGAGGCGGTCGCGGCCAATGTCGAATTCGCGCCGGATGTCATCACGCTCGACATCAATATGCCCGAGATGGATGGCCTCACCGCGCTCTCGCTCATCATGACCGAGCGCCCGGTGCCGGTGATCATGGTCTCCTCGCTCACCGAAAAGGGCGCCCTGGCCACCCTTGAGGCGCTCAACATGGGCGCTGTCGATTACATCACCAAGCCCGATGGCACCATCTCGCTGTCGATCGACCGCATTCGCGACGAGGTGGTCGCCAAGGTGCGCGCGGCGGCGCGGGCACGCCTCAAGCGCGTGCGCGCGCCCGGCGCCGAGCCGATCATCAAGCCCGCCGCCCAGCGCGCCCCCGCGCCGGCGCCCATCGTGCGCGCCGTCACGCCGGGCAGCGAGGGGCTGGTACTCATCGGTGTGTCCACCGGCGGCCCGCGCACCCTGGAGGACATCCTGCCGCAGCTTCCGGGCGACTTCCCCTGGCCCGTGGTGGTGGCCCAGCACATGCCGCCGAGCTTTACCCGCCCCTTTGCCGAGCGCATGAATCAACTCTGCGCCCTCACGGTCTCCGAGGTCGGCCGCCCCATGCCGGTCGAGCCGGGCAACATCTACATCGCGCGCGGCGGCGCCGATACCCTGCTCACGCGCCGCTTCAGCCGGCTCACCGCCATTCCGCGCCCCGAGGATCCCGCCCATCTCTGGCATCCCTCGGTCGAGCTGCTCGGGCGCTCGGCGCTCGAACACTGCGATCCGGCGCGCGTCATCGCGGTCATGCTCACCGGCATGGGTTACGATGGCGCCCAGGCCTTCGCCGATCTGCACGCGCGTGGCGCGCGCACCATTGCCGAATCGGAGCAAAGCGCTGTGGTGTTCGGTATGCCCGCCGAACTCATCACGCGCGGCGGTGCGAGCCTCGTCCTGCCAGCTGAGCGCATCGCCGACCAACTCAAGAAATGGCTGCGCCAATGAGCCGGGAGTGCGCCGCATGGGCCTGAAAAAACCACCCACGCAGACCGCCGCCACGCAGGATGAGCGCCGTTTGCCACGCGATTTCAAGGGACTGTGCCAGGCGCTCGAAGACGACTCGCCCAAGGCCCGACGCTGGGCCGCGCGCGATCTGGCCGCCTTTCCCGAGGCCTCGGCGGCGCTGCTCGCGCGGCTCGGGCGCGAGCCCGACCACAGTGTGCGCGAGGTCATCCTCACCTCGCTCACCCGGCTTGGCGACGCCACCGCGCTCGCCGGCCTCATCGACTGTCTGCGCAGCGAGGATGCGCTGCTGCGCAACGACGCCATCGAGGCCCTGCAGCAGCTCCCCGAGGAGGTAGCGCCGCACATGGAACGCCTGCTCGCCGACCCCGACAGCGACATGCGCATCTTTGCGGTCAACGTGCTCCAGTCGCTGCGCCATCCCCAGGTCGAGCCCTGGCTGATCGCGGTCATCGAGCACGATCCCCATGTCAACGTCTGTGCCGCCGCCGTCGATCTGCTCGGCGAGGTAGGCACCGCCGCAGCGCGCGCGCCCCTGCGGGCGCTCAAAAAGCGCTTCGCCGAGGAGCCCTATATCCGTTTCGCGACCGATCTGGCGCTCAAACGCGTCGGCGAGGGCTGACACCGGTATGAGCGACATCCAGATCAGCGAAGACGACTTTCTGAAATTCCGGGAGTTTTTCTATCGCAAGACCGGCATCCTCTTCGAGCCCTCCAAGCGTTATTTCGTCGATAAGCGTCTCGCCGAACGCATCCAGGCGAGCGGCAGCGAGGGCTTTCGCGACTACTTCACCAAGGTGCGCTTCCAGGTCTCGGGCGAGGAGCTGCAGGCCCTCATCAACGCCATGACGGTCAACGAAACCTATTTCATGCGCGAGGCCTATCAGTTCGACTGTCTGGTCGAGCACCTGCTCGAAGACATCGTGGAACAGCGCACCGATGCCGGCCCCATTCGTCTCTGGTCGCTGCCCTCCTCCTCAGGCGAGGAGCCCTATGGCATCGCCATTCATCTGCTGGAGCGCTGGGCGCGGCTCGATGACTGGGACGTGCAGATCATCTCCTCGGACATCGACACCGAAATTCTTGCCCAGGCGCGCACCGGGCTCTACTCGGCGCGCGCCGTGCATCATCTCAGCCCCGCGCTGCTTGCCAAATATTTCAGGCGGGTCGGCGATCGCTACCAGATCAGCGAGACGCTGCGCGAGGTGGTCGAGTTCACCCAGGCGAACCTCGCCGATCCCTTCCAGATGCGTCACTATCGCGACTTCGACGTCATCTTCTGCCGTAATCTGCTGATCTATTTCGACGATCTTTCACGCAAACAGGCTGCCGAATCGCTCTACGACGCATTGCGACCCGGTGGTTTTCTCTGTCTCGGGCACTCGGAATCCATGAGCCGCATCTCCTCGCTCTTTCGTATCCGCAAGTTCCCGCAGGCCATCGTCTACCAAAAGCCCCGGGAGGCCAGATGAAGCACATCCTGGTGATCGACGATGCCGCCACCGTGCGCCTCTTTCACCGCGACATCCTCGAAGCGGGCGGCTACGCTGTGAGCGAGGCGCTCAACGGGATCGAGGCGCTCGAAAAAAGCCTGCAAACCGATTTCGATCTCTACCTAGTCGATGTCAACATGCCCAAGCTCGACGGTTACGGCTTTCTGCATGAACTGCGCGCGCGCGAGCAGCCTCAGGCCCCGGCCATCATGGTCTCGACCGAGGCCGGCGACCGCGACCGCGCCCTGGCCTATGCCGCCGGCGCCAACCACTATCTCATCAAGCCCGTGCGGCCCGAGGCTCTCCTCGCCGCCGTGGGGCTGCTGCTTGGCGAGAGTCACGCCCCATGAGTGCGCTGCTGCAACAATTTCTTGCCGAGGGCCGAGATTTTCTCCAGTCGATTGGCGACAAGCTGCTGGCCCTCGAAGAGCGCCCGGAGGACGCCGAACTCATCGGCGAACTCTTCCGCCTGGTGCATACCCTCAAGGGCAACAGCGGGCTGTTCGAGCTGCCCGACATGACCCGCACCCTGCACGCCGCCGAGGATCTGATGGACGCGGTGCGCGACGGGCGCGCGAGCTACGCACGCGCCATCGCCGACCGGCTGCTGGAGGCCATGGACTTTGTGGGGCGGCTGATCGAGCGTATCGAGCACGAAGGACTGGAGTCCATCGAGCCCGATCCCCAGGCCGCCCCGCTCGCCCAGGCCCTGCGCGCCCTCATCCCCGCTGCGCCCTTAGCCCATCAGGACGCGCCCCCGGATAGCCCCCAAGACGCTGCCCCGGACGCTGCGCCAAGCGAGCGCCTCTCCCAGATCCCCGAGGCCGAGCGCATGACGCTCTACCGTCGCCTGGCCACGGGTGAGCGCCTGCACTGGCTGCGCTACTGCCCGGAGCCCGAGTGTTTTTACAAGGGCGAGGATCCCTTCTTTCAGGCCATGCAGATCCCCGGCGTCTGCTGGCGACAGGTGCGCGAGCGCGAGCCCTGGCCGCCCCTGGCCGAACTCGATGCCTATCGCTGCGTGCTCGTCTTCGAACTCATCAGCACCGCCGAGTGCGAGACGCTTCAGGACCATTTCCGTTATGTTCCCGAGCAGATCGAACTGGCGCCCCTTGCCGCCAGCGAGCTGATGTGGGCCGAGGGCGAGTCGGGCGATCCCGATCCGGCGCTCATCGACTTTGTAAGACTGGCACGCGAGCGGCTAGCAGCGGGCGATTGGGCAACGCTTGCACGCGCCACCCAGGCCCTGCTCGAACTCTGTTCACCGAGCCTGCGCCAGGCCTCGCTGCTGCGCTGGCTGCACCTCGTGCTGGAGTGTGCGCCCGCGCATTCGCCGCCCATTGACCCCATTGACACCCTGATCGAGCAGCTCGCCACCGAGGCCGGCATGAGCGCGACAGCAAAGGCGCTCCAGACCCCAGCACCCGCCACCCCAGGCCGCACCGCCCATCAGGCCATCCACAGCGAACTGCTGCACGAGCTGTGGGAGGCGCAGCGCGCCGTGCTCCTGCTCGATGACGACTCAAGCCCCTGGTTTGCCGGACGTCTGCGCGCAAGCGCAGCCAGTCTGAGCGCCCTGCTCGATGCACTGGGGCGCGCCGAGGCGCGTCCCGCCCTGGAGGCTGCCCTGGCCGCCGCGCTCGCTCAGGGCAGCGCCGCGCCGCTGCGCGACTGGCTGACCGCCCAGCCCCCGCCGCCCGCGCCCGAGGACCGCGCGCCTGCGTCAGCCGCGCCCGCTGCCCGGGCCCCCGCCGAGCGCCCGGGCGCTGCCCCCGGCCGTGCCGACGAAGGCGCCAGCCCTAGCGCCCTGCCGCGCACCCTCAAGATCGACCAGGGTCGCATCGACGGCCTCATGGATCTGATCGGCGAGATGGTGGTGGCCAAGAACGCCCTGCCCTATCTGGCTGCGCGCGCCGAACGCGACTATGGCTCGCGTGAGCTGGCGCGCGAGATCAAGGCGCAGTACGCCGTCATCAACCGCATCGCCGAGGATCTGCAGGACGCCATCATGCAGGTGCGCATGATGCCGGTGTCCTTTGTGTTCCAGCGCTTCCCGCGTCTGGTGCGCGATCTGGCCCACAAGCTCGGCAAGGAGGTGCGCCTGAGCATGGAGGGCGAGGATACCGAGGCCGACAAGAACGTCATCGAAGCGCTGGCCGATCCGCTCATTCACATCCTGCGCAACAGTCTCGATCATGGTCTGGAAACCCCCGAGGAACGCCGCGCCGCCGGTAAACCCGCCACAGGTCAGCTGAGCATTCGCGCGCGCCAGGAGTCCGATCGGGCCATCATCGAGATCAGCGACGATGGCCGCGGCATCGACCCGGCGCGCATCCGGCGCAAGGCCTACGAGCGCGGCATCATTGACGAAACCCAGCTCGAACGCCTGAGCGACCAGGAGGCCATCAATCTGGTCTTCGCGCCCGGCTTCTCGACCGCCGAACAGGTGAGCGACCTCTCCGGGCGCGGTGTGGGCATGGATGTGGTGCGCTCGGCCATCGCCGCCGTCAAGGGCGGCATCGAGCTCAGGAGCGAACTCGGACGCGGCACCCGGCTGCTCCTGACCCTACCGCTGTCCATGGCGGTCACCAATGTGATGATGGTGCGCGCCCAGGGCCAGGACTACGGCATTCCCATGGACAGCGTGGTGGAAACGGTGCGGGTGCCGCGCAGCGCCATCCGCACCCTCAAACAACGCCAGGCCACGGTGCTGCGCGGACGTCTGGTGCCGCTGCTCGCGCTCAACGCCCTGCTCGGCTCGCCCAAGCCGCCGCAGCTCGACGAGGCGGAGGCCCACGCGGTGCTGGTGGTGCGCGTGCGTGGCGAGCCGCTTGGGCTGCTGATCGATGATTTTCGCGAAACCGTCGATATCATCCTCAAGCCGCTTGGCGGCGTACTCGAAACCCTGCGCGGCTATGCGGGCACAGCCCTGCTCGGCGACGGCTCCGTGTTGCTGGTGCTCGACCCCGAGGATCTGGTTCAATGCTCGAACTAAACAAAAATCGCGCCATCGCGGGCGAGGTGCTGAGCGTCGAGGACGCCGAGGTGCTGCTGGAGTGGCTGCAAGAGCATCCGCGCGGCACACTCGATCTGGGCGCCTGCACCCATGTGCATAGCGCCAGCCTTCAGGTGCTCATGGCCACGCGCGCGACCCTTGCCGTCTGGCCGCGTGCCGAATCCCTGGCCGAGTGGCTTGGCGCGGCACTGAACCATCCAAAGGAGTAAACCAAGCCATGGCAAAAACCATTCTGGTCGTTGACGATTCCGCCACCATGGTCATGAGCCTCAAGGCCAGCCTGGAGCTGGCCGGCTTCAGCGTCGAGACCGCCGCTGATGGCAAGCTTGCGCTCGACAAGCTCAAGGGCGGCGTGCGCCCCGACCTCATCCTCACCGACATCAACATGCCCAACATGGGCGGGCTCGATTTCATCCGCGCCGCCCGCGCCCTGCCGGGTTTGCGCTTCACGCCCATTCTGGCGCTCACCACCGAGAGCCAGCAGGCCAAGCGCGACGAGGCCAAGCAGATCGGCGCCACCGGCTGGCTGGTGAAGCCGGTGGGCGGAGCCGACCTTGTCAAGGTCATCCGCCAGGTGTTGCCGGGCGCCTGAACAGATAGGCTCCATGTCCTCCAAGCGTCCCGCGCGCCTCTCCCCCCCCTATCAGGCCCTGCTGATGCAGGGTCGGGCCTTGCGTCGCGCCATGGCCATGCTAACCGCAGCAAACGCCCTGGTGCTCTCGTTCGCCATCTATGTCACGCACGATTGGCTGGCTGGCCAGGCCTTCAAACTGGGCGTCAGCGAGGCGGCCCTCGAGGCGCTGCTGGTCGGCGCCCTGCTGCTCGGCACCAATCTGCTGGTGGGCCTGCTGGTGTTTCGGATCCACTTTCACACCGCCGGCGAATTCCACGCCGCCATGGCCGATGTTCATCAAGGCACCGCCAACGCCGAGGCCCGCGCACTTGCCAACAGCTATGCCCTGGAAGAGGGCGCCCAGCTCGATCAAGCCTTCGGCGAGCAGCTTGAACGCGCGGTGCGCGACAGCGAGCGCGCGGCGCTCGACATTGTCGGACGGGTGAGCCAACTTCACACCACGGCCGACGAACTGCTGGGCTATCTCAATCACTCCTCGCTCGATGCCGGCGACATGGAGGCCGAAATCGTGCGGGGCGTGGAGTGTATCGGCGAGATCGGACGTTTCGTGCAGGATCTGCCCGAGAAGATCCGCCACGACATGACGGCCATTCACGACGCCATGCAGGGCATCCGCCAAATCGAGGGGCTGGCCAGCACCATCAAGGACATCAGCAAGCAGACCAATCTGCTCGCGCTCAACGCCGCCATCGAGGCCGCGCGCGCGGGCGAGGCGGGGCGCGGCTTCGCGGTGGTGGCCGACGAGGTGCGCGCCCTGGCGATCCGCGCCACCGAGGCGGCCAACACCATCGAGCAAGGCGTGGAACAGGCGCTGCAGGCAGTCGAGCGCACGCTTCAGGTCAACCTGCTGGGCGATTCGGGCAAACAGCTCGAACAGGCCGCGAGCGTGGTCGAGGCCATCGGCAAGCTGCGCGACAATTACGACGACATGCGCCAGTATTACAAGACGCTGTTCACCGTGATCACCCGACACAACACCCATCTGGCCGAACAGATCGCCGAGGTGCTCGGGCAGCTTCAGTATCAGGATGTCTCCAGCCAGCGCATCGGGCGCATTCTGCACACCCTGGAGGCGCGCGCCGAGACGCTGCGCGCGGCCCTTGACGCGGCATCCGAGACCAACGAGCGCGCCCTGGGGCTTGCCGATGAGCTGCATCGGCTGCGCGCGCGTTACCTCGAC
>JAFGTZ010000350.1 GCA_016938795.1 Chromatiaceae bacterium
GCGGTCATCGAGCCCTATCTGACCGACCAGTGGTATGTGCGCGTCGCCCCGCTCGCCGAGCCGGCCATCGCGGCGGTGGAGGATGGCCGCATCCGCTTCGTGCCGGATAACTGGAAAAACACCTATTTCGAGTGGATGCGCAACATTCAGGACTGGTGCATCAGCCGCCAGATCTGGTGGGGTCACCGCATCCCGGCCTGGTACGACTGCGAGGGCAACATCTATGTCGGGCGCTCCGAGGCCGAGGTGCGCGAGCGCCATGGCTTTGGCCCCGAGGTCGAACTGCGCCAGGACGAGGACGTCCTCGACACCTGGTTCAGCTCCGCGCTCTGGCCCTTCAGTACGCTCGGCTGGCCCGAGGACAGCGAGCGGCTCAAGACCTTCTATCCCACCTCGGTGCTGGTCACCGGCTTCGACATCATCTTCTTCTGGGTTGCCCGGATGATCATGATGGGCCTGAAGTTCATGGGCGATGTGCCCTTCCGCGAGGTCTACATCCACGGCCTGGTGCGCGACGCCCACGGCGACAAGATGTCGAAGTCCAAGGGCAATGTGCTTGACCCTATCGATCTGATCGACGGCATCGAACTCGAGGCCCTGGTCGAGAAACGCACCAAGGGCATGATGCAGCCGCATCTGGCCGAGCGGATCGCCAAGGCCACCCGCGCGGACTTTCCCGAGGGCATCCCGTCCTTTGGCACCGACGCGCTGCGTTTCACCTTCGCCGCACTGGCCTCGACCGGACGTGATATCAAGTTCGATCTCGGGCGCATCGAGGGCTATCGCAATTTCTGCAACAAGCTCTGGAACGCCTCGCGCTACGTGCTCATGAACACCGAGGGGCAGGACTGCGGGCTGGGGCCGGATTCGGAACAGGCGCCGGTCGAGCTGAGCGCCGCCGACCGCTGGATTCGCACCCGGCTCGATCAGTGCATCGATACGGTGTCCGACTCCATCGAACACTACCGCTTCGACCTCGCCGCCCAGGCGCTCTATGAGTTCACCTGGAACGCCTTCTGCGACTGGTATCTGGAGCTCTCCAAGCCGGTGCTCACCAGCGCGATGGCCTCCGAGGCCGCCAAGCGCGGCGCCCGTCGCACCCTGGTGCAAACGCTCGAAACCCTGCTGCGGCTCGCGCACCCCATCATGCCCTTCATCACCGAGGAGATCTGGCAGAAGGTTGCCCCGCTGGCCGGCTGTGTGGGCGAGACCATCATGCGCGCGCCCTACCCGCGCGCCGAGGCCAGCCTGCGCGATGAGGCCGCCTGCGCCGAAATCGACTGGGTGCAGGCCTGCATCCTCGGCATCCGTCGCATCAAGGGCGAGATGAACATCGCCCCCGGCAAGCCGCTGCCGGTGCTGGTGGCCAACGCCTCGCCCCAGGACCGCGCCTGGCTGGAGAGCGCGCGGCCCTATCTCGACTTTCTCGCCCGCACCGAATCCATCAGCGTGCTGGAGGATGAATCCGAGGCGCCCGAGTCGGCCATGGCCCTGGTCGGCGCCATGAAGCTTCTCATCCCCATGGCCGGACTCATCGACAAGGAGGCCGAACTCAAGCGGCTCGACAAGGAAATCGAGCGCCTTGGCAACGACATCGCGCGCACCGAGGCCAAGCTCGCCAACCCAAGCTTCGTCGACAAGGCCCCGCCCGCCGTGGTCCAGAAGGAACGCGACAAGATCGCCGATCTCGGCGCCGCGCTGGAAAACCTCCAGACCCAGCGCGCCCGCATCGCCGCGCTCTGAGTGCAGCCCCCGCGCGCGCCGACAAGGGCGCGCGCCATCATCCGAGGTCCATGAGCGAAGGCGCGGTTTTAGCTGCATTCTGGTTAGGATGCGGCTAAAACCGCACCTATGAAAGACGATCAACGCACCAATCATGCAGTGCTCTTATGATGACACCCATAGGCCCCGATGCATCACACCCAGAGAGATACGCCCATGAGCACAATCGTCCTGGATACCCTGGAATACGCCACGAAACTCAAGGCCGGTGGTTTCAGCGAGCA
>JAFGTZ010000351.1 GCA_016938795.1 Chromatiaceae bacterium
AGCGTGCTGCTCGCGAGCTGGGCGCACGCGCGACTCGCACCAAAAATGCCCAGGCCTCAACTCGGGGCGGCGCTCGGCTTTGTCGGCTTCTTTCTCGTCGAGTCGCTGCGCTCGGGCCTCGATGTGGCGCGGCGCATTCTGCCACTGCACCCGCGCATCGCGCCCGGCATTCAGGAGTATCGGATGCAGCTTGAAAATCCGCTCGCGCGCGCCCTCTTTCTCAACAGCATCAGCCTGCTGCCAGGCTCGCTGAGCGCCGATCTGAGCGGGCGCGAGCGGGTGCGCGTGCATGCACTGGATGCGCGCACCGATCTCGGGCCGGAGCTGGCGCGTCTGGAACGGCGCATCGCGCGACTCTTTGGCGAGACCCTCACCACGGAGCCCTTGCGTCATGACTGATTTCTGGCTCGCCGCCGCGCTCTGTCTGCTGTTGACCATGGCGCTCGGACTGGTGCGCGTCATGCGTGGTCCCTCGGGCGGCGATCGCATTCTGGGGGTGCAGCTGCTCGGCACCGCCGGCATCGCCGTGCTCCTGCTGCTCGGCGCGGCCTTTGACATGCCGGCGCTCGCGGATGTGGCGCTCATCTTCGCGCTGCTCGCCGCCGTCTCGGTCGCGGCCCTGACGCGGCGGCGTCTGACCCGGGAGGACTCCTGATGGAGATGACGCTTCAGCTCTGGTCCATGCTCTGCGTGGGCGCGGGCCTCTTTTTCTTTGCTGTCGGCACACTGGGACTGCTGCGCCTGCCGGATCTCTTCAGCCGTCTGCACGCCCTGACCAAGGCCGACAACCTGGGGCTGGGGCTGGTGATCCTTGGCCTGCTACCCTGGGCGGGCGATGGCTTTCAAGTGCTCAAGCTCACGCTCATCTGGCTGCTGGTGCTACTCGGTGGGGCCACGGGCGCCCATCTCATTGCCAAACGCGCGCTACGCGCCGATGGAGAGGAGATGCTCGAATGACCGCTCCCTTGCTGCTGGCCTTCGATCTCATCCTGATCGCGACCCTGCTGGCCCTGGCCAGCGCCGCCCTGCTCGCGCGCGACGCGCGCCATGCCGTGATGCTCTTCATCCTCTTCGGGCTCTGGCTGGCCCTGGTCTGGGCGCGACTCGGCGCGCCCGACGTGGCCCTGGCCGAGGCGGCCATCGGGGCCGGGCTCGGCGGCGCGCTCATGCTGGCGGCGGCACGGCGCGCCGCGCGCGCGGCAGCCCGAGACGAGACGCCGGACACATCGGGAGAGACGCCATGAGAGGCGCCGCGCCCTGGCTGCTTGGCGCGGGCCTTGTGGCGCTCGCACTCTGGCTTGGCTGGGTGCTGAGCCTGGCGCTCGCCGCCGCCCCCGACACCCGTCTGGCCGAACCCGCGCTGGCAGCGCTGGAGCACAGCGGGGTGTCGAACCCGGTGACCGCCGTGCTGCTCAACTATCGCGCCTACGACACCCTGCTCGAACTGGCCGTGCTGCTCGGCGCACTGCTCGGCATCTGGTCGCTCGGTGGCGCCTCGCCCGGTTTTCAGCCAGCCGGCGGCCTGCTGTGTACCATGGTCTCCTTGGTGGTGCCGCTGCTGATCCTCACGGCGGGCTATCTGCTCTGGAT